>NZ_JBYCKI010000286.1:0-18566 GCF_057473305.1 Thiomonas sp. TH-17 | reverse complement strand
CGGCGTAGCTGCTCTTCGGTTGGGCGGGCTTTTCTTCGATGCTGATGGCGCGGCCGGTCGTGTCGAACTCGACCACGCCGTAGCGTTCGGGGTCGTGTACGTGATAGGCGTAGACCGTTGCGCCTTCCCTTTGCGCATGGGCCTCTTTCAGCGAGGCTTGCAGGTCGTGGCCCCAGAACAGGTTGTCGCCCAGCACCAGGCTGCTGGGCGCATGGCCGATGAAGTCGCGGCCGATGAGGAAGGCCTGCGCCAAGCCGTCGGGGCTGGGCTGCACCGCGTATTGCAGGTTCAGGCCCCACTGGCTGCCGTCGCCGAGCAACTGGGCAAAGCGCGGGGTGTCCTGCGGGGTGGAGATGATGAGCACATCCTGAATGCCCGCGAGCATGAGCGCAGACAGCGGGTAGTAAATCATCGGCTTATCAAACACCGGCAGCAGTTGCTTGCTGACCGCCTGGGTGACGGGGTAGAGCCGGGTGCCGGAGCCGCCGGCGAGGATGAGGCCTTTGCGGGGCTGGGTCATAGCGGAAGTCACAGCGGAAGTTCGTCGATCAGTCGTTGCACCTGGGTCTGCCAGGGCGGCAGAAACAGGCCGAAGGTGGTTTGGAGTTTGCTGCAGTCCAGCCGGGAGTTGGCCGGGCGCGGGGCGGGCAGCGGGTAGTCTGCCGTGGTGATGGCCTGCACTTGTTCGGGCGCGCAGCGCAGCGGCAGGCCGCGCGCAGCGGCGCGGGCGATGACAAACTGCGCATAGCCATGCCAACTGGTGCTGCCCTGCGCGGTGAGGTGATACAGGCCGCTGGTCTGTGCGGCAAACGCCGGGTCGGTGCGCAGGCGGTGCAGCATCAGCGCGGTGGTGTCGGCAATCAGCTCGGCGCTGGTGGGTGCGCCGAACTGATCGGCAATCACCCGCAGGCTGTCGCGCTCTTGCGCCAGCTTGAGCATGGTCTTGGCGAAGTTGCCGCCGCGCGCGGCGTACACCCAGGAGGTGCGCAGGATGAGGTGGCGGCAGCCGCTGGCGGTGATGGCCTGTTCTCCCGCCAGCTTGCTGCGGCCGTAGGCGCTTTGCGGGTTGGGGGTGTCGGCCTCGGTGTAGCTGCCGGGCGCGGGCTTAGTGCCGTCGAACACATAGTCGGTGGAGAAATGCACCAGCCAAGCCTCATGGGCAGCGGCGTAGTCGGCCAGCACTAGCGGGGCGTCGGCGTTAATGCGCTGGGCGAGGTCGGATTCCGTCTCGGCCTTGTCGACAGCGGTGTAGGCGGCGGCGTTGACAATGACGTCAGGCTGCTCGCGTTGCAGCACGGCGCGCAAGGCATCGAGGTCGCCAAGGTCGGCTTGGGTGCGGTTCAGCGGCCGCACTTCGCCCAGCGGCAGCAAGGCGCGACGCAGCTCCCAGCCGACCTGGCCGTCTGCGCCGAGCAGCAGGATGCGCGGCGGGTTCGCGGGGAACGATGCGCTCACGCTGCGGCCCCGTACTGCTTGCCGACCCACTGGCGGTAGGCGCCGCTGGTGACGTGTTCCACCCAATCCGGGTTGTCGAGATACCACTGCACGGTTTTTCGCAGGCCGGTGGCGAAGGTTTCCTGCGGCGTCCAGCCCAGTTCGCGCTCGATCTTGCTCGCGTCGATGGCGTAGCGCCGGTCATGGCCGGGGCGGTCGGCAACAAAAGTGATCTGGGCCCGGTAGCTGCTGCCGTCCTGCTTGGGGCGCAGTGCATCGAGCAGGTCGCACAGGGTGTGGACGACATCGAGATTCTTCACCTCGTTGCAGCCGCCAACGTTGTAGGTCTCACCCAGCCTGCCCGCTTCAAGCACGCGGGCGATGGCGCGGCAGTGGTCCTCCACATACAGCCAGTCGCGCACGTTCTGGCCGTCGCCATACACCGGCAGCGGCTTGCCGGCCAGGGCGTTGTGGATCATCAGCGGGATGAGCTTCTCGGGGAACTGATAGGGGCCGTAGTTGTTGGAGCAGTTGGTGGTGAGCACCGGCAGGCCGTAGGTGTGATGCCAGGCGCGCACGAGGTGGTCACTTGCTGCCTTGCTCGCGCTGTAGGGGCTGTTGGGTGCGTAGGGCGTGGTCTCGGTAAAGGCGGGGTCGGTAGGCGAGAGACTGCCGTACACCTCGTCGGTGGAGACGTGCAGGAAGCGGAAGGCGGCTTTCTCGGGCGCGGGCAACGCGGCCCAGTAGGCACGGGTGGCTTCGAGCAGCTCGAAGGTGCCTTGCACATTGGTGCGGATGAAGTCGCCGGGGCCGTGGATGGAGCGGTCGACATGGCTCTCGGCGGCGAAGTGCAGGAGGGCGCGGGGGCGGTGCTGGGTGAGCAGTGCGGCCACTGCGGGGCGGTCGCCGATGTCGATCTGCGCGAAGTGGTAGCGCGCATCGCTCTGCACGCTGGCCAGGCTCTCCAGATTGCCGGCGTAGGTGAGCGCGTCGAGCACGAGCACGGGCTCTTCGGACTGGCCCAGCCAGTGGTGCACAAAGTTGGCGCCGATGAAACCGGCGGCTCCGGTGAGGAAGATCATGATTTAAAACCCGGTGAGAAGCCTGTTCATACTGACATTGTCACAGATGAACGGCCTCAAACCTCGATGGCTGGATCACGGCATGAAGTCGCCTCTACAGTCAAACAGCTCGTACTGAGCTTTACACAAAAACACATATAAATTCACAAAAATGAGAACTTCTTCAAATTAGCATGCGGAACATGTCAATAAATACGGTTTTTTAGTCGTCCGTTGTCGTCGATTTTGGTCTTAGTGCAAGCAGATGTTCTACCCCCATTGACCTGGTGCTGCTGCGCACGAGCCTCACTGAAAAAAGCACACAAGAGGGACTGAGCACCACCCGTGGTTGCAGCCACGCCCCATTGACGACCGCCTTGATCACCTTCCCTGGAGCGCCATCATGCCCTTACTGGCACACACCAAGCGACATCCCGTCCTTGCACCGCATCATTGCATCCCTCTTCGAGCATCGCGATTGGTCGTTGCCTCTACTTTGGCACTCGCCTTGGCCGCTTGTGGGGGCGGGAGCGGGAGCAGCAGCACAAGCGACAACTCGACTGCACCCCTGTCAACCACGGTCACAGGTACAGCCGCCTATGGCAAACCATTGGCGGACATGCAAGTCGTGGCTATCGACACTAAGACCGGCCAGACATGCGGACAAACTACGACTCGAGCTGATGGCACCTACACCCTCAGCACAGGAACGTGCGGTCAGGACGACACACTACTTTTCGAAGTCGTTGGCGGTACCCCCAACGGCAGTCCGCTTGAATCTATGTCCGTCCCTAACCCGGGACAAACCGTATCGGGCACAGTAAATATCACCCCCCTGACGACTTTTTATTTGTATACGGCACTAGCACTAGCCAACATAAGCTTCGACATTACTACAGCATCGCAAAGCGCTCCGCCTCCAGGGGTTCTTCAGGCCATGAGTTCCCCAAGCTTCTCCACAACTTATGAAATGGCTGTTTCTAAAATCGAGAATAGCTTGACGCAGGTTCTCAGCCAATATGGCATAAACGGCGCTACGTTCGATTCAGTCACGCAAACCTTTGTCACAAATGGCACGGGTATCGACGGATTTTTTGACGCCTACCCTCTCACAGTCCCTAGCACCAATTCGATCGCACTCGGCAACCTGGGAAACTACCTCCTTCAATTGCAGTTTCCCACGACCAAAGGTGAAACATACACCCTAAGCGGTACCGCAACGACTACCCAGGGCAGCGGCGGCACATCGGGCACGAGTAACTCAAACGGATCAGGCGGCAGTTCGGGCCAAACGGATGCGACCTCCTGCTTCAATTCTAAATATCTGCAAAACGGGAACACCATCAATCTGGTTTACGACTCTACCGATAGCCAGGGCAATTCATCCACAATCACGGAAACACACAACATTTCTGGGCCCACCAACTTAAATGGGCAATCTGCGTGGCAAGATCAAGAAACTGAAAGCGGCAGCATTAACGCGTCCACAACGAATTACTTGATCGACCAAAACAACCAAAGCGGAATATATTCTGCAGTTATGGGCAGCTACACCACAACTTATTCTCCATATTATGGCTTCATTGATTTCACAACAAAATTGGGCCAGAGTTATCAATACAACGTTTCGATCAGCAGCAATGGGAACGCAGTTCCTCCCATGGCTCAAACCGTAACCACCACCTTCAATGGCATGAAGAGTGTGCAGGTTCCTGCTGGAACATTCAACGTCTGCGAATTTACTGCAAACTACGCCTACCAGAATACGGCGCTAAGCGCTGAAAATTACCAGGTCGTTCTGGATATTGCAGTGGGTTCCGGCGTCAACGTACAGACCGTGACGACGTCAAGTCAAGCAACCACGACGTTGAAACTGGCCTCAGGCAGCATCAATGGCACAGCAATTAGTCCATGAAGCTTGTCAATAAAAAATCGGTGATACTTATTTTATTCAATGATCAAGCAGCCAACGAAAGGCCTCACTATGTTGTTGATATGGAGCGGTTTAGGCGCATTGATTCCATTGGCCATGCTTATCAGTGGAATTCTGGTCAATATTTCAGTAAATTCTATTTTTGGCCCGCATTTCTATTCGTCAAGCCATTGGACTATCAGTCTGGTTCTTTTACTCTCTGCATTGGCGAGCTGGGTGATTGACCTCAGGGTCAAATCGCAAAAAGGAAGATTGCTTATCGATAAAGAAACTGGAAAACAAATTATCCTCAAAAAGAAACATTCCTTTTTTTCATCCCGGTCAGATTTTGGCCTTATATTTTTGTCTTTGGAGCCGTGGTGACTTTCTTTGTGAAAACGTTCAATCTCATAGGTTGAGCATATAATCCAGCGCATCAGTTCACACCATCCCATTCCTGCAAACAAATAAAACCCACTACGTTAGTGGAAATAAATATGAAGACGAAAGCTTTCCTCCTATCTACATTTCTTTTTCCGTGCTTTTGAATTGCGCCAACGCCGAATTCGTTGATGTTTCACCGCAGCAATTCCAAAATTATCTCGACAAAAATGCAAAGGTAGTCGTTCTATTTGACAGTTCCGATCCAAAATGTACCGCCTGCGAGCCAGTAGATGGCGGTCCTTTCAAATCCTTGAGCAATGATTACGGAACTTCAATTCAATTCGTTCGGGTACGCTGGCCTTCACCTTGGTGGAAATTACCACCCGCACTGAGTGCGTTTTTCAAGCAGGCAAATATTATGGGCATCCCGGCAGTAGTTGGAATTGAAAACAGCCTCCCGGTATTCGTCGCGCCAGGACGTATGGAGAACACGGATGCCGTTCGGAAGGGAATTGCGTCGGCAATGGGGGCTGCGCCTACAGCGCAAAAGTAGTAGGCCACAGCTTTTGCCTCTCTTGGATTCAGCACTCCACGATATTCACGGCGAGGCCGCCGCGGGCGGTTTCTTTGTATTTGGTCTGCATGTCGGCGCCGGTTTCACGCATGGTCTTGATGACCTGATCGAGCGAGACGATGTGGCTGCCGTCGCCGTGCAGGGCCATGCGCGCGGCGTTGAGGGCCTGCACTGAAGCGATGGCGTTGCGTTCGATGCAGGGCACTTGCACCAGTCCGCCGACGGGGTCGCAGGTCAGGCCGAGGTGGTGTTCCATGCCGATTTCCGCAGCGTTTTCCACCTGTTCGGGCGTGCCGCCGATGACGGCGCAAAGCGCACCGGCGGCCATGGAGCAGGCCACGCCGACCTCGCCCTGGCAGCCGACCTCGGCGCCGCTGATCGAGGCGTTTTCTTTGTAGAGCAGGCCGATAGCCCCGGCGGTGAGCAGGAAGTCGGCCACGCCCGCCTCGCTCGCGTCTGGGACGAAGCGGGCGTAGTAGTGCAGCACGGCGGGGATGATGCCCGCGGCGCCGTTGGTCGGTGCGGTGACCACGCGACCGCCGGCGGCGTTTTCTTCATTGACGGCCAGGGCGAAGAGGTTGACCCAGTCGATGACTTGCAGCGGATCGCTCAGGGGCGTTGAGGGTGTCGGCAGGGTGGAGGCATCAGCTGGCGCAACTCCGTCCGCGCCGCTCAGGGTGCGATAGAGTTTTGGGGCGCGGCGCCGCACATGCAGCCAGCCGGGCAGCTCGCCTTCGGTGGCGCAGCCGTGCGCGACGCAGGCTTGCATGACCTGCCAGATGTGCTGCAGGTCGCGGTTGATTTCGGCATCGGTGCGCCAATGCTGCTCGTTGCGGCGCATGACGTCGGCGATGCTGAGTTGGTGCGCACGCGTGAGTTCCAGCAGCTCTGCCCCGCTGTGAAAAGGCAGGGGCAGCACGGTGGTGTCGGGCGCGATGCGTTTTTGCTTTTCGCCATCGGCCGCGACGTCTTCGCTCACCACGAAGCCGCCACCCACGGAGTAGTAGATCCGCTGATCGAGCAGCGCTCCAGCAGCGTCATGGGCGGAAAATTGCATGCCGTTGGCATGCAGCGGCAATTGCTTGAGCGCGAAAAACACGATGTCGCGCGCGGGATCGAAGTCCAGCGTTTGCGTGTCGAGCAGGTCGAGCCGGTGCGTGGTCTGCAGCGCCGCGATGCGCGCGGGAATGGCGTCTACGTCCACGGTATCGGGCTGTTCGCCCATCAGGCCGAGGATGACGGCCTTGTCGCTGCCATGCCCCTTGCCCGTAGCGCCCAGCGAGCCATACAGCGCGCATTCCAGTCGGGCGACGCGGGACATAAGTTGGCCGCTTTGCAGATGCAGGGCGAACAGCCGCGCGGCCCGCATCGGCCCCACGGTGTGCGAACTGCTGGGGCCGATGCCTACCTTGAACAGATCGAACACTGAGACGGCCATGACATTTCTCCGGCTAGGTCTGCGCCGTGCAGGCCGCGATGAGGTCGGCGGCGAAGGCATCGACCGATTCCGGCGTGGTGTCCCAGGCGCACATCAGGCGGCAGCCGCCGTCTGCGATGAATTCATAAAAGCGCCAGCCCTGGCCGTGCAGGGTATCGATGACGGCACGAGGCAGATGCGCGAACACCGCATTGGCCTCGGGCGGGTGCATCACCTTCACGCCGGGAGCTGCGTGAATTGCTGCATAAAGACGTTGCGCCATGGCGTTGGCATGGCGGGCGTGACGCAGCCAGTTGTCGTTTTCCAGCATGCCCAACCAGGGCGCGGAGATGAAGCGCATCTTGGAGGCGAGCTGCCCGGCCTGCTTCACGCGCCAGGCGAAATCGGCGGACAGTTCGCGGTCGAAGAACACCACGGCTTCGCCCACGGGCAGACCGTTCTTGGTGCCGCCGAAGCACAGCACGTCCACGCCGGCGCGCCAGGTGATGTCGCTCGGATGACAGCCCAGCGTGGCCACGGCGTTGGCGAATCGCGCCCCGTCCATGTGCAGCTTGAGATGGTGGCGCTTGGCCATGGCGGCAATCGCGCGCACCTCCTCAACGCTGTAGACGGTGCCCAGCTCGGTGGACTGGGTGATGGAGACGACTTTGGGCTTGGGCGAATGGATGTCGCTGCGCTTGGTGGCCAGGAAGTCGATGGCCTCGGGCGTGAGCTTGCCGCGCCGCGCCTGCGCGCTTTCGGACTCGGTGATCAGCAGTTTGGAACCGCCGGAGAAAAACTCCGGACAGCCGCACTCATCGGTTTCGATATGCGCCACCGGGGTGCAGATCACCGAGTGATAGCTCTGGCACATAGCCGCCAGCGCCAGCGAATTGGCCGCCGTGCCGTTGAACACGAAATACACATCACAGTCGGTCTGGAACAGTTCGCGCAGCCGGTCGGAGACGCGGTGCGTCCAGCCATCGTCGCCATACGCCGGCTGATGGCCCGAGGCATTGGCCTGCAGCAGCCAGTGCAGGGCTTCAGGACAGATGCCGGCGTAGTTATCGCTGGCGAAATGCTGGCGTAGTTCAGGAGTGTGCATGGTGTTTCTTTTATTGGTAGTCGCTGATGGGCAGGCAGGCGCACTGCAGGTTGCGGTCACCCCAGGCGTTGTCCACCCGGCCCACGGGCGGCCAGTATTTGTTGGCCCGCAGCTCGGTCCGTGG
The DNA here is from genome assembly GCF_057473305.1 of Thiomonas sp. TH-17. Classification (NCBI taxonomy): domain Bacteria; kingdom Pseudomonadati; phylum Pseudomonadota; class Betaproteobacteria; order Burkholderiales; genus Thiomonas; species Thiomonas sp. TH-17. Next base: position 10,555 of record NZ_JBYCKI010000286.1, on the reverse strand, counting down.
AAACGCGGCGTCTTCGCGGCTGTGGGCATGCGTCCAGCCCGCGCCGAGCACGCTCGCTGCGGTGTGCGGGGCGGCCTTCAGAGGATTGTCCTCGCGTGGCCATTCCCCTTTTTCCACCCGGGCGATCTCGGCGCGGATGGCGACCAGGGCGTCGATGAAACGGTCGAGTTCCGCGAGCGACTCGCTTTCGGTCGGCTCGATCATCAGCGTGCCCGGCACCGGGAAGCTCATGGTCGGGGCGTGGAAGCCGTAGTCCATCAGGCGCTTGGCGACATCTTCGTTGCTGATGCCCGTGGCGTCCTTCAGCGGACGCAGGTCGAGAATGCATTCGTGCGCCACGCGGCCGTTCTCGCCGGTGTAGAGCACCGGATAGTGGTCCTTGAGCTTTTCGGCGATGTAGTTGGCCGACAGAATGGCCACGCGGCTGGCCTGCGTCAGCCCGTCCGCGCCCATCATGCGCATATACATCCACGAAATCGGCAGCACGCTGGCATTGCCCAGCGGCGCTGCGCTCACTGCCCCCACCGCTTCAGGCCGGTCTACTCCCGCAGCGCGATGCACCGGCAGGAACGGGGCGAGGTGGGCGCGCACGCCGATCGGCCCCACGCCGGGGCCGCCGCCGCCGTGCGGAATGCAGAAGGTCTTGTGCAGATTGAGGTGCGACACATCCGCACCGAACTCGGGCGGGCTGGCCAGGCCGACCAGCGCGTTCATATTGGCGCCGTCGACATACACCTGCCCGCCATGCTGGTGGATGACGTCGCAGATGGCGCGCACTTCGGTCTCGAACACGCCGTGCGTGCTCGGGTAGGTGATCATGCACGCGGCGAGCTGGTCGGCATGCTGCTCGGCCTTGGCGCGCAGATCGGCCAGATCGACGTTGCCCTGCGCGTCGCAGGCCGTCACGACCACCCGCATGCCCGCCATCTGCGCCGAGGCCGGGTTGGTGCCGTGGGCCGAAGACGGAATCAGGCAGATATCGCGATGCCCTTCACCCCGGCTGGCGTGATAGGCGCGAATGACCAGCAGCCCGGCGTACTCGCCCTGCGACCCGGCGTTGGGCTGCAGGCACATGGCGTCGTAGCCCGTGGCGGCGCAAAGCCACTGTTCGAGTTGCTTAGCCAGTTGCGTGTAGCCGCGAATCTGATCGGCTGGCGCAAAGGGGTGGATGGCGGCGAACTCCGGCCAGGTGATGGGCGTCATCTCGCTGGTGGCGTTGAGCTTCATGGTGCAGGAGCCCAGCGGAATCATGGCGCGGTCGAGCGCGATGTCTTTGTCGGCCAGGCGACGCAGGTAGCGCAGCATTTCGGTTTCGCTGTGATAGCGGTGGAACACCGGATGGCTGAGCAAATCGCCGGATCGTGCCAGATCGAGCGGCCAGCGCGGCGCCACCCCTTTTTCGGCGGCGGCAAACAGCGCGTCACACTGCCTCACGCCAAAGCAGGCGAGGATGTCGGCCAGATCGGCGCGAGTGACGGTTTCGTCCAGCGACACCGCGACATGCTGCGCGCCAATGCGGCGGAAGTTGATGCCCTGCGCCAGTGCGGCGGCATGCACATCTTCAGTGCGCGCGCCGGTGTGCACCGTCAGGGTGTCGAAGAACTGGGCATTGAGCACCGGCAGGCCGATCTGCTCCAGCCCTTTCGCCAGCAATACGGTGTAGGCATGCACCCGCTGGGCGATGCGCTTGAGCCCCTCGGGGCCGTGATAAACCGCGTACATGCTGGCCAGCACGGCGGGCAGCACCTGGGCGGTGCAGATATTGCTCGTGGCTTTTTCGCGGCGGATGTGCTGTTCGCGGGTCTGCAGCGCTAGGCGGTAAGCCGGTTGTCCATGCGCGTCCTGGCTGACGCCGACGAGGCGGCCGGGCATCGAGCGCTTGAGCGCGTCGCGCACCGCCAGATAACCGGCGTGCGGGCCGCCCAAACCTAGCGGTAGACCGAAACGCTGGGTCGTGCCGCAGGCGATGTCGGCCCCGAGCTCACCCGGCGACATCAGCAGGGTGAGCGCCAGTAGATCGGCCGCCACCACAACCAGCACGCCTTTGGCCTTGAGCGCGGCGATGCGTTCGCGGTCGTCGCGCACGGTGCCGTCCACGCCCGGGTATTGCAGCAGCACGCCGAAATACTCACCTTCCAGCGCATCGTCTACCGCGCCGGTAACAACCTCGATGTCCAGCGGCGCGGCGCGGGTGTGCAGCACTTCGAGGGTTTGCGGCAGCACGTCGTCAGCGACGAAGAAGCGCTGCGACTTGCTCTTGCTCGAACGCAGCGCCAGGGTCATGGCCTCGGCGGCGGCGGTGGCCTCGTCGAGCATGGAGGCGTTCGACACGTCCATGCCGGTGAGATCGGCCACCAGGGTCTGGAAATTGAGCAGCGCTTCCAGCCGCCCCTGGCTGATTTCCGGCTGATACGGCGTGTACGCGGTGTACCAGGCCGGGTTCTCCAGCACGTTGCGCTGGATGACGCCGGGCATCAGCGCGTTGTAGTAGCCCTGGCCGATATAGCTGCGCATCACCCGGTTGCCGCTGGCGATGCCGCGCAACTCGCTCAGCGCCTGAGCTTCGTCGATGGCCGCCGGCAAATCAAACGCCTGCTGGCGGCGGATGGCCGATGGAATCACCGCGCTCATCAGACCCGACAGATCTTCAGCGCCCAGCGCCAACAGCATGTGCTGCTGCTCTGCCGTGTCGGGGCCGATGTGACGGCGCTGGAAGGCCTGCGCGTCTTCAAGATCGCGCAGCGCGGGTTGGGTGGACATCAACATGCGTATCTCCGGAAAGGCAGGTGTGTTCAGGCGTTCTTGAGCAGTTCGGCGTAGGCGGCTTCGTCCATGAGGCCGTCGAGCTGGGTCGGATCAGACAGCTTGATGCGGAAAAACCAGCCACTATCTTGCGGGTCGGTGTTGGCCAGCGACGGATCGGCGCGCAGCGTTTCGTTGACCTCGGTGACCTCGCCCGAAACCGGGCTGAACACATCGGCCGCCGCTTTCACCGACTCGACCACGCCCACGGTGTCGTGTGCGGCGTAGGACTTGCCCACTTCGGGCAGATCGACGAACACCACGTCGCCGAGCGCATCCTGCGCATGGGGGGTGATGCCCACGGTGGCGACGCCAGCGGCATCGACGCGAATCCATTCATGGTCAGGGGTGAATTTCAGGCTCATGGAAAACTCCGGATATCAAAAAGGAAGATCAAATTAAACGCGGCAAGGCATCAAGACTTCAATCGCGCCGTTACCTGCGCAATCAAGTGCGTTATCAACCGCGCCAATAGCGGTGCGGCACAAACGGCATGGGTTGCAACTGCATGGGCACGGCACGGCCGCGCACCTGGGCATATAGCGTGCCCGCGGGAACGGCAAACTCAGCGGCGACATAGGCCATCGCCACGGGGCCGCCCGCGCTCGGCGCAAAGCTGCCGCTGCTCACCCGGCCGGCAGCGCGGCCATCGGCGGCCAACAGCTCCGTGCCCTCGCGCACCGGAGTGCGGTCCAGACCGATGAGGCCGATGCGGCGCCGTGGCGCGAGATTCGGCTGATCGATCTGCGCCAGAATAAGATCGGCGCCCGGAAATCCTCCGGCGCGCGCGCCGCCGTTGCGCCGCACCTTCTGGATCGCCCATGTCAGCCCCGCCTCGACCGGCGTGGTCGAGGTGTCGATATCGTGACCGTAAAGACAGAGCCCGGCTTCGAGCCGCAAGGTGTCGCGCGCGCCCAGACCGATGGGCTCAACCTCGGGCAGTGAAAGCAGCAAACGCGCAAGCCGCTGCGCATCGACGGCGGCCACCGAGATTTCCAGTCCATCCTCCCCGGTGTAGCCACTGCGCGTGGCAAAAATGCGAATCGCCCCGCCCTCGGCCGACACATCCATCCACCGACCCGTCATGAACACCAGGTCGGCCGCCTCGGGCACCAGACGGGCGAAGGTCTGCACGGCTTGCGGCCCCTGCAGCGCCAGCAAGGCCTGCTCGGGCAAGGGCACAACTTCGCAGCGATCGGAGAGCGTCTGCAGCAAGGCGACATCCTGCGCCTTGCAAGCGGCATTGACGATGAGGAACAGCTCTAGCCCGACACCATCGGCACGCTGCCGCGGAATCACCATCAGGTCGTCGAGCACGCCGCCCTGCTCATTGGTGAACAAGGCGTAGCGCTGCTTGCCCTCGGGCAGCCCCTGGATGTCCATGGGCACCAAGGTTTCGAGCGCCGCAGCGGCGCCATCGCCGCGCAGCGCCACTTGCCCCATATGCGAAATGTCGAACAGCCCCGCGCTTTGCCGGGTATGCAGGTGCTCGGCCAGAATGCCCTTCGGATATTGCACCGGCATGGCATAGCCGGCAAACGGCACCATGCGCGCACCGAGCTCAAGGTGCAGGGCGTTCAGGGGAGTAAGAATCAGTTCGGAAGCTGCGGAGTGGGACACGTCGGTTCTCGCGGGGGGTGAGACGCCTGAAGGCGCCGGTGATCGCCAATGAGCGCCGCATCTCTTGCCATCGCGGCGCAAGACACAGCAGTCAACCCCTCGCTGTCCTGGGTACCTGAGAGATTGATCCGGCGAACCCGAGTTGCCAGACTTGCCCCTTCGGTGAGCGCCCAGTTTCAGCGCCACTCTCCAGTGAGGAACACCTTGCGGTGTGGTCAGTCCTTTTGCCTGAGCGGTACACCCGGTAAGGGCTTACGCCTTCGGCGGCTGCATGACATTGCAGCGCTCTCCTGACACGAAAACAGTTTATCGCAGCCCGGCAAAGGCTCGGGCAGATTATTTTTTTCGGCGCTCTCCGCCGCCCAGCCCCAGGCTTTCACGATATTTTTGCCGTCTGGCCTTCTGTCGATCGGCCATGTCGCCCATGGCCCGCTTTTTCGAGATGCTGAACATGGGATCGATGATCTCCCACCAGATGAACGCCAGCGCCAGGGGCAGGAGCACCCACCACCAAGACCAGGCCGCCACGGGCCCGATGCTCAGGAGTTTGAGGACGATAAAGATCAGACCCAGAATGACAAACGCCATGACAGTGCACCCATGAGAGGAAATAGCGACAAGATACAAAAGGAAACACCGATTTGCACTGCGCGTGTTGCGTGAAATCAATCTGAAGTGACGCCTGAGCAATTCTCGCTGACTTCTTGCGCTGCGCGTCAACCGAATTGATTAAGATGCGTTACTTGGCTGTACCTGTTTTGTTTGACCCTACTGGAGGACTGGAATGAAAAAAGCTGTTTTCGCTGCTGCCCTGGCCGCTGCCGCCACCATGACCATGTCATCGGCTTTCGCCGCTGAAGACATGCTGGCTCTGGCCAAATCGAAGAACTGCCTGGCTTGCCACGCAGTGGACAAGAAACTGGTTGGCCCGTCCTACCAGGAAGTCGCCGCCAAGTACGCCGGCAAGCCGGGTGCGGTTGACACCCTGAGCAAGGCCATCCTGCACGGCGTGTCTGGCGTGTGGGGCCCGGTGCCCATGCCCGCCAACCCGCAAGTCACCCCCGCCCAAGCCAAGGAACTGGCCGAGTGGGTTCTGACGCTGAAGAAGTAATTCAGACGCATTCATAGGCGACACCCGCGATATCAAGTGTTTCTAGTGTTGCCTTGAAGGACGTAGATCGATAGGTCTGCGGCGCTGAAAAGCCGAGATGCCGGAAGGTCTCTCGGTTTTTTTATGCGCGCCGCTCCCACAGACAGGGTCGGCGCCCATAAAAAAGCGCCCCGAAGGGCGCTTGGGTTTGATAGACCGCTGCCGCAACAGACGGTCTGCTCGCACCAGGTTACTGCACGGCAACCACACTCTTCTTGCCGTCCTTGTCGAACGTCGAGATGGTGATGGTCGCGTCCACCAACTCACCGGTCTTGGTGAAGTGGATATTCTTCTTGGTCACGCCGTTGTAGTCGATGTTCTGGATGAAGGGCAGATACTTCTTCGGATCGACTGACTTGGCTTTCATCATCGCATGCGCCAGCACCATGGTGCCGTCATACGAGTACGGCGAATAAAGCTGGAACGCACTGGCGCCGAACTCGGCGTCATAGCGCTTCTTCCAGGCTTCGCCGCCCGGCATCTGGCTCAGCGGCGAGCCGCCTTCGGCGCAGGTGACGCCAGCAACGGCTTCACCCGCGAGCTTGCCCAGTTCCGGTGCGCAGATGCCATCGCCGCCCATCAGTGTGGCCTTGATGCCCAGTTGACGCATCTGGCGAACCAGCGGGCCGGCCTGGGGATACATGCCGCCGTAGAAAATGATGTCCGGCTGCGAAGCCTTGATCTTGGTCAGAATGGCGGAGAAGTCGGTGGCTTTGTCGTTGGTGTACTCGCGGTCGACCAGTTTCATGCCGTCTTTCTGGGCCGTCTTGGCGAACACGTCGGCCACACCCTGACCGTAGGCGGTACGGTCGTCGATCACGGCGACGGTCTTGGCCTTCAGCTTGGTCTTGGCATAGTTGGCCAGACCTGCGCCCAGCGCGTTGTCGTTGGCGATGATGCGGAAGAAGGTCTTGAAGCCTTGTTGCGAAATCTTGGGATCGGTGGACGACGGGGTGATGTCGGGGATGCCCGCATTGTTGTAAATACGCGAAGCGGGGAAAGTGCAGCCGGAGTTCAGGTGACCGACGACGCCATTGACCTTTTCATCGACGAACTTCTGCGCCACGGTGGTGGCTTGTTTCGGGTCAGCCTGGTCGTCCTGGGCATCGACCTTCCACTCGACCTTCTTGCCATCGATGACGATGTTCTGCGCGTTCAGGTCTTTGACGGCCATTTTCACGCCGTTGGCGTTGTCTTGACCAAAGCTGGCTTGCGGGCCAGACAGGGGAGATGCGCTACCGATGGTGACGGTGACGGTGTCTGCAGCGTAAGCGGTGCCAATAGCCATGGACAGGGCCAGCAGCGGAGCGACGTATTTCAGTTTCATGAATGAGCCTCCAAAAGGAAAGACATGTGTTGTGTTGTGAAGTCAGCTTGTATCTGACAGGGCGATACATTAACTGAGTTACAGATTTTTGAACAGATCGCCTTTCCCAACACTAGCAAGCAATGTGCCTGCAGGCGTTTGGGTTGACAGCTTGACAAAACTATTTCAGTTCAAGCCCGATTGTTTCAACCCTGATAGTTCATTAGGACACGGGATGCTGGCGCGGCGGGTTGGGGCGTAGTCCCGCCTAATGGACAATCTGGGTTAGGCCTGCTTCAACGCCTCGGCGAGCGAGGCGCGCAGGGTGGGCTTGAGGGTGTCGAACAGTCTGGCGGCCAGTTGGGGGGCCAGCGCATCCATCTCGGCGTAAACCAGCTCCAGCAACTGCTGCTGCATTCCGGGTGCGATGCGTAGCCAGAGTTCGTCGAGGTCGATGGCGGGCGCCTCCAGCAACGGAACCTCTGCAGACTGTGCAAGCTCGGGGCCGCGATAGACCGCCTGCGCATAGGCCGAGGGCTGGACCGCAAACGGGGGGGCAACAATGTCTTCCTCGATCACGGCATCCTCAGGTTCCAGACGCTCGGTGAGCACGGGCAGGACGACAGGGTTGGGCGGCACAGAATTCATGATCGGGACGGGATGATGGTGGGATCGAACCCGGCGGCCCGATAAGCTCTCAGGCGTTCGCGGGCGGCTGGCTTGTCGGGCCCGTTTTCACTGACGAGTTCGATCACCCGCTCCAGAGACTCCCAGCCATTGACCAGATCGGGGCCGAGATTCACCAGGGCAGTCACCCGCCCGGCCCGGGGCAGATCGGGCTGGGGCGCCAGAATGACCGGCGTCTGTTCGACGAGCGGATCGTCCTGCCAGACATGCGGCACAAAGCTGCCGGGCTGAAAAGTCCACAACAACTGATCGAGTTCCGTGAGAAAAGGCTCGGGCGCGGCCACCAGCACGCGAGCGCCGCGCTGCGTCGCCGTGCGCAGCAGCCCGCAGGCGTAACGCATCGGGTCGGGCAGGTTCACACGAAACTCGACCGAGCAGGACATGATGGCGCGCGACGACGGGTTGCCGGACAACGCTTATTTCGCCTGCGACAGCAAGTAGCTGACCAGCAGCGGCACGGGGCGACCGGTGGCGCCTTTGTTGGCGCCGCTGTTCCAGGCCGTGCCCGCGATGTCGAGGTGCGCCCAGCGGTAGTCTTTCGCGAAACGCCACAGGAAGCAGGCTGCGGTGATGGCGCCAGCGGGCCGCCCGCCGATATTGGCCACGTCGGCGAAATTGCTCTTGAGCGCATCGGCGTAGTCGGTCTCAAGCGGCATGCGCCAGCAGGGATCGAGCGTGGCGCGCCCGGCTTCGAGCAGCGCGTTGGCCAGAGCGTCGTCTGCGGTGAACAGGCCGCTGTTGACCTTGCCCAGCGCAATCACGCAGGCCCCGGTGAGGGTGGCGATGTCCACCACCGACTGCGGTTTGTAGCGCGTGGCGTAGGTCAGCGCGTCGCAGAGGATGAGACGGCCTTCGGCGTCGGTGTTGAGAATTTCGATGGTCTGACCCGACATGCTGGTCACCACATCACCGGGTTTGACGGCGCCGCCATCAGGCATGTTCTCGGTAGCCGCGATCAGGCCGACCACGTTGATCTTGGGCTTGATGCGGGCAATGGCCTCGAACGCGCCCAGCACCGACGCGGCTCCGGACATGTCGAACTTCATTTCGTCCATCTCAGCGCCGGGCTTGAGCGAAATGCCGCCAGTATCGAAGGTCACGCCCTTGCCGACGAGCACATGCGGCGCGTCTTTCTTGCCCGCGCCGCGATATTCCAGCACGATGAACCGGGGCGGCTGCACCGAGCCCTGCGCCACGGCCAGAAAGGAACCCATGCCGAGCTTTTCCATTTCCGGACGCCCGAGCACCTTGCAGTCCAGCCCGTGGAATTTGGCCATCTTTTTCGCCATTTCAGCGAGGTAGGTGGGCGTGCAGAAATTGGCCGGCAGATTGGCGAGTTCGCGCGTGAGGCGCACGCCGACGGCGACCGACTCGGCCTGCTGCAAGGCGGCTTTCGCGGAAGCCGGCACGGCATCGCCCCCCACGGCGCAGAGCTGAATGGATTCGAGCGCAGGGGTCTCGGCGTCTTCGACGTTGCGCGTCGCATCGAAGCGGTAGAACACCTCGGAGAACACCGTGGGCGTCAGTTCAGCCAAGGTGTCCAGGCCGTTGACCGACAGCAGATGCGCCTGCTTGACCGGCAAGGTCTTGAGCATCTGGGCGGCGGCCTGCAGCGCCTTTTTCCAGTCGCGCAATTCCGGTTTGGCCGCCAGCCCCACGAGCAGCAAACGCCGCGCCGCGACCGCGGTAGGCCGGTGCAGCGCCAGAACGCTGCCCGGCTTGGCCTTGAAATCGCCATCCACGGCCAGTTGGGCGATCAAGTTGTCGAGCGCGTCCGCATCGTTCAGACCGCTGGCGCCACGGCCCTCGGGCACGAAGACCACCAGGGCATCGGTTTTGGTCTGAAGCGGCTTTTTGACGGCAGATATACTGAATTTCATGTTCAGGGTTCCTGAGTGAGTGTGGCTGCATTATTCCATCGCGCTTCGCTTTACGCCCCCCACATCGCCCCTGCCGCCCGTTTTCCTCATGCTCCTCGATTTGACCCTGCGCCGTGAAATGAGCCGCAATTTCGGCGGCGCATTCACCGTGCTGTTCACCGTGGTCATCACCCTGATGCTCATTCGCATTCTGGGTCAGGCGTCCGATGGTCAGGCCAGCCCGCAGGATGTGTTTTTGCTCATCGGCCTGACCGCGCTGAGCTATTTGCAGATCGTCATCACCCTGTCGTTGTTTATGGCGGTGCTGCTCACCTTCACCCGCATGTGGCTCGATTCCGAGATGACCATCTGGCGCACCACCGGGGTGGGACGGCTGCGGTTGATGGTCAGCGTGCTGCGCTTTTCCTGGCCCATTTTGCTGTTGATCGCCGCACTCACCCTGTTTGCCTGGCCCTGGGCCAACCAGCAGTCCACGGCCTTGCGCATCCGCTTCGAGCAACGCTCGGACATTTCGCGCGTGGCGCCGGGGCAGTTCCGCGAATCGGCCTCGGGCAAGCGGGTGTTTTTCATCGACAAGGGCGCGCAGGCCGGGGGGGTGGCACACGACATCTTCATCCGCGATGACACCTCGGGGCAGACGGTGCTGATCACGGCGCGCTCGGCGCAGGTGCAGCGCATCGGTGGGCAGCCCTTTCTGGTGCTGAGCAACGGCAACCGCTATGCGCATACGCCGGGGCAGGCCAACTACACCATCACCTCCTTCGATTCGCTGGATATGCGGCTCGATGCCACCACGGGCCTGAGCAATGTGGCGGATAACAAAACCGGGCCGGTCAACTGGCTCACGCAGCCCAACCGCAACGTGCCCACCGAGTATCTGTTCAACCCCGCCATTCCCAACTGGCTGGGCGAGCTGTCTTGGCGGCTTGGCGTGCCGCTGTCTGCGGCCCTGCTGGCCTTGATGGCACTGCCGCTGGCCTCGGGCTCGGTGCGTACCGGGCGCGCGGGCAGCCTGATCAGCGCCATCCTGGTCTATCTGATTTATTTCAACCTGCTCAATGTGCTGCAAGGCTGGATCAGCGAAGGCCGGGTGGGATTTACCAGCGGCTT
>NZ_JBYCKI010000285.1:0-17915 GCF_057473305.1 Thiomonas sp. TH-17 | reverse complement strand
CCGCCACCCGCAATGCTCGAATCCAGCCACAGTAGACTTTCACCCACTGCCCATGGATGGCCCGGCGCCAGCGGCGCGCCCGGCAGCAGTCGGCCCGTTGCTGTCGGTAGCGATGGTCCGCTTTCGGGAGGGCTCATTGAAACAAATCGCCAACCACACCACGAATTGCGGCAGCCTCACGGTGCACACTCAAGATTGGCGTAGATTCCAAGGAAACCATGAAGCGTACGAAGACTATTCGCCAAGTCCATGGCCAGTTCCTTGTTCACCTGGGAAACATTCAGAACAACATCACGAAGCGAATTTTCGTAATCAAGCACCGGAATAAACCCGGTTAACATCTCCTGGACGACACGACCAGTGCGCTCGGGAGCGACATCCGACAGTCGAGCCAACTCCTTTGCGAATAGGGTGTCATGGTGCTCATCCCGCATACGGGGGGCAACAACTTTGAGTACCTCGAACGCCTCATCATCGACATCGCGTAGATAACACGCCAAGAGCCCGAGAGTTGACAGCGCATGCGCAGGTGACTTTGGTTCGCGGGACACCCATTCTAGGCACCACTTCCAGTACTGAATAATTCGCTTCATCTGCTCGTCATTTACGTCTGTGCGATGAAGTAACCAAAACCACTTACCGATGTGAGCCGCGTCTTGGTCATATTCTTTGTTGCGGATCTCAGTAAAGATGGAGCCATCCAGCGGCTCGATATCCCAAAGGTAGGCCAGTCCGATCCGCTCTAAGATTCTTTCTCTGCCGTGACATGGCTCTTCACGTCGATGGAGAACATGAATAATCACGCCATGCTCCCTTAACTGCTCGTAAAGACGTTTGCTCACTGGAGCATAAGCAAGTCCCTCCACCACACACCGAAGGGTGTCGTCGTACTTCACTGGGAACATCTTCACAAAATTGGCGTCGATCCATTCTGCGCTTACGTACCTCATATTCTCTACATAAGCACCCATTAAGGTTGCAAAATCGAAATTGCCATTGACGGACCTCTCAAGCTCCCGGTCGTACACGCTATGTAGGCGCTCCCATACGCCGGCGTGCCGTCCGCCAGCCTCATCCGCCACTCTGCACGACCGAAGCGTATGGGATACCAACGCTTCGACGATCCGGCCTTTAGTCGTGTTGATGGCGTGGGTCATAGGATCCGAAACCTTATTGTTGTCGTCAGTTTCCGCGCGATCGAGCAGTTTGAGCAGGGTTCGCTCGCCAATTGGCAGATACTGTGCCGGATAGGAGTGGCTGTCACTGAGGGTGCCAGCGCGTAGGAAATCTGCAAACAGTGACATCATCCAGCGCCGATCAGGAATGTCGCCCTCCGACCGCTGGTCAAATGCCGTCCAGAATTCAACTTTACCTGTCATGGCATCGAAGTAATCCAACAGCACTTTCCAAAGCTGGTCCCAGTCGAGATCGTCTGCTCCGCCCTTACGCTTGTCCCATAGCTTCATTGCGCCGTTGATGATCGCGTACTTGTAGATAAACTTGGCCTGATCGTACGAATCAATCTTGCCAATGAAGAGTAATGGTTCAGCAACAACTGCCTCTTCGACGGCATCTATAAGACCTCTAACAGTTGGCCCACGGAATCCCTGTCCTGCACAAAACTCATTGACCTTCTGGACGAAGGTGCCCTCGCGAGCAAACCAGATCAATTCCTGCGATGAATATGGCGACCCACCGAATCCACTGTAACTCCTCATATACGAATGGAAGTTCGGATGAGCGTCCTCGTCTTCCGCCCCGGCGCCATACCCCAGGTCACCTGAGAGCTCAGCAAACCACTCGTCCGCAAATTCGTATCCTTTCCCTTTAATAGCCTTCAACCAACGTCGCTGGATGGATTTTAGCCGTTTCTCATGGTCTTCAAGGCTGTGGTCGACAACGATACTTCGGAGGGAATCGAGCGCCGCGGCCTTTTGGGCGTCTGTAAGCTGCGCAAAATGAGCCGAAAGGAAGTCATACGACTCGTGCAGCAGGTTCGTGTCGACGAAGGCCACTGGTAGTACCGTAGGGACCACTTCTTGAAGCAACTCGAACCGGATGTTTACGCAGTAAATGCCGATCCGCCTCAGCATCTCCGGCCCAGCCTTAACTAGGTTGGCGACATAGGGCCTAGCGGATACCACATCAGTGTCGATCCACGAGACCAAAATGTCTCTGAAAGCATCAATCAGCCGATTCTCCGGGTCATTGCCCCGACAGTTCTGTTCATGATCCTCCACGGCGGGTCGCATGAGCCAAGACACACGCCTCCTGTCCGGATCGTTGAACAATTCCACTAGATGGGCCCAGACAGCATCCAAGGCTTCGCGACCAGCACGTTTACCAAAGTCCACTGCGGTCTTCTTGATTAGCTCGCCGAGCCAGTAGGCATCAAGCGCGGTCATTGGTTCGCGTCTGGTCGTATCCCCGAACTTCCGATCGACGTACTTCACGCACGTGACGTAACCCAAGATTCGGCATGCCTTCGAGACGGCGCCTTGGATATTGCTGCCCAAGAGCCTCGGAAGCACCTTTGACCCCAGCTCGCTACCTACGAGCCCCGTATCAAACTGCCCAGACAGCCAGAGCGGCACCAAGTCCACTAGCTCGTCAGTTATCGAATCGATAGGGAGGGTCGCCAGAATCACCGCGAACTGCCGATACGTGTGGTAGTTGTCAATCGGATTTCCACCTTCGTCCCTGTACTGTGTTGCGGCCACGACTACATGAATCACGTTGGCTGCAAGAGCCATGTCGTGGTTCGTGTCCGCCTTCTTGGCAACAGCAACCAGGTAGTCCAGAGCCGGCCAGTAAGGGATCCTGAAATACCCAGGCTGATCTGCTGGTTCCGGCCCCCGGTTGTTAGCAGGAGCCAAGAGCCCGGCATTGCGCAGAGGCCCGAAAAAATCCTCAAAGTCGTCGCGCTGCAGCAGTAGCCCGAAACCTAGCTTGGCGAATTCTTCACCCTCGGCCATACGGTCAATGAACGACTCTTGATTTGCGGTGAGCTTATCCATTGAGCAAATCCGTCATGCTCGCTAGGCGCGCGCTGACTTGCACGTCGCCAATCGGTATCTCGCGAGCGAAGTAGTCGATCACGTCCAATAGCTGGTCCCAATCCAGTTCATCCCGGAGGTACGGGATCATGGTTATCCGACATTGGGCACTGTAATACGTTCGTAGCTCCCGCATTAGTACCCTCTCGTGAGAGAAGAACCCCTGCAGTAGGAAGTGCTTGAGCTCCCTCTGGGAGGTTATAGGGCGCCGCTTGTTGCTGATCACATACTCCAGGATTTCCAGTTCATCCAAACCATAGCCGATGAATAGGCAGGAGTACCGTTCAAAGAGCTCGTCGAGTAGCGTGAGGACGCGATTTTCCTCCACGCCGTTTCGCCTGTCGTTGGCGTAGTGCCTTACGTAGTGCTCGGTAGTCAGTATCATGCTGTCGATGACGTCCACCGAGCCATGGAGGTGTAGAACCATGTTGGGCTTGTCGAACACCGAGATCTTGAAGTCGGCGGGCGAAACATATATGTCGCGCTTCTGCGGCTTTAGCTCGACCGCCTGCTCCCCTGAACCGGATTCATGGGTACCAATGGTCGGCTGAAAAATGGGCGTATCCAGCCACCGGTCGTAATTCGTGGTGACGAAGCGCCGGGAGAAGGTAGATAGCCCACCATAGAGCCGGCGACCTTTCCGATCCCTGCAATCCCCCGTGGGGTGGAGCAGCTTCACGAAATCTATGGACTTCCCGCCATTTCGCAGCGCCAGCTTCTCCTGCTCCAGGGCCATCGACAGTTTGACGCGCGGTGAGAGGTGCTGCATCTGCGCGTAGGTCGCATGATCCATGCTGCCTTGTTCGACGAATGACCTTAGGGCGCCACTGGCTAACTCCTCCCAGCTCGGACCGCCTGCGAGCCTGGACACCCCGGCACCGATGATCGGGATGACCACGCCACGGCCTGACTCTCTGCGAAGCAGCCCGGGAATTGCCGGAATTGGCAGTATCTCGTCGTTCAATCAAACCCTCCTCAGCAACGGGGTCAGGTTCAGTTATTGCAATGGCCGCTTCGGGTCGCACTGTGTCACTCGGCCCATGCAGTTGCAACGTCACCTTCGGGCCGATGACGGCCATTCGGCGAGATGTGCTACCGGCGGAGCTGCAATAAGCTGGCAGCGACTACAAGTCTCGCTGGAACGCTGAGCCATAATCTGCAGTTGCGCCATGAACGCTCTGGAAGTGCGCTAATTTGCTCGCGCCGAGTTCATCCGATTTGGGCGCGAACCGTGATGCCGCTGTGGTGTAACGGCGCAACTGTGACGAGGTGCGATCTCACCGCGCGAGACGCGGCACAGAACCTTGGCGCGGCCGGAATCTGCCTCTGGCAAACAGAACCAGAAAAACATTGGCGACATCTGACGGGAGGGGGCGATGCCCCCTCCCGCGTATGCTGCCAACCGGCTTATGCATCGGGATCGTCGTCCCAGTCATCTCGCCAACACCTTGAACACCAGCTTTGTCTTGTTCTGCTCAAACACATAGATCGCCGTCAGCGGTACAGCAGTTACAACGACGCCGCTGAGCACCGCGGTGACTTTGCTATTGAACGCATCCATCAGCGGCACCGCCGCAAGCCCCTTCGAAATAATGTTGGCGACATAGACACCCATCGCGGCCGATGCAGTACCCAGCATGATGACCTTGATCTGGTCGAACCGATCATCACTCGGCGCCATCAGCACACGTACGCTGCGCACCACGCCCAGCGTACATTCGCGAATCAGCCCGAGCACCAGCGCGGGCAGTTGTAAGAAAAGCGAAATTAGCACCTGTGGGATGGCCGCTAGCGCACCCGCCACACCCCCCTCGATCCCGGCTTCCTTGGCTTTGGCCCAGAGATCACGCTCTTCGAAACGCTGGGACAACTTTGCGGTCAGCCTGGCTTTGTGTTCAGCCAGATTCGCCCACAACCCGTTTTCATTGATCAGGCTGCCATGCGTGGCCATGTCGCGGATCTCGTCGACTACTATGTCGATAGTCTCGACTACGATCAGCCCTACAACTTGCTGCGCTGCCATAAGTGCGGACGCGCTACCGACAGCGACCCCGACCGTCTTCAACGCCTGCACGCGTGCCTGGTGCACCTGTTCGGTAGCCCGTGTGTAGTGCGACTCGGCATCTGCACGGCTTACCGTTACATCCCGGCCATTGATTGTCAGGTGCACCATGTCGGGGTTTCCAGCGTCTGCCGTTCCGTTCTGGTCAAGGTACGCAAGCAGATCCTTGGCGCCCTTTGAACGATTCACTGAGTAATCTGCAAAGATCAGATTGTCACGGTCGTTCATCACATCGATGATCTGGTCGTCGTTGGTACCAAGACGCAACAGCCAATCGTTGTACACCTGCGTCTTGGGAACGATGTGCTCAATGTCCGCGTCGAACGGGTTCACGGGCGTGGCGCCGTTGTAGCCGTTCTCCAGCAGCGTCCAATCCTGCTGCGCAGCGTACCGTTCGTCGCTTAGCGCCGCGAAGTTCGGGTGGTCATGCAGGTTGTTTTGCCCTTTGAACTCAGCGTATGCCTGTGAAAAATTCGCATTGCGCTGCGCGTTCGCCTGATCTAGCCCTTGCATGACTGGCGCCAGAAAGAACGCTGCCACAGCGCGATGTGTTGCCTCACGCTTGCACTGGTCGAAGATGTCGTCAAACGTCTGCGCGGGCGTCGGCAATCTCGCGCGGACGTCGCGGATCATCTCTTCCGTGGTCTTGTCGACCTCGAACGTCGTTCGATAGTAAGCCGCCGCTTTCTCAGAACTCAGCGCGTAATAGTGCTGAAACCGCTCGCGATAGACATCGGGGTCGCGCAATGCCGAAAAGTCGGTGTCGTCCCACCATTCACGCGCGCCGGCGACCGCTTCGGTTGCTCGATCCATTCCGGCAGATAGTGCACTGCGGGATGCATCAACGACAGTATCGGAGACGCTGCCAAGTGTGCCGCGAACGTCAATTTTTTGCGCTAGCTCCCCTGCCTTTGTCGACAGTTCAACCGCCGAATCCTTGACGCTTTCGGTCCAGTCGGAAAGTTTATCCAGCCACTTGCTCACGACGCGCTCTGACCTTGCCCCTGTTCCACGGACGCCCGGATAAGCGATTCAATATCGCAATCCGGAGTGAGCAAGATGACCGAGAAGCAGGCAGAGGGCAAGGCGAGGCGGCAGCGGTACAGCGCGGAATTCAGGCGGCAGGCGTTGCTGCGTGCGACCAAGGACGGTGTGGCAGTGGTGGCGCGTGATCTGGGTTTGCCGCCGGCCCAGTTGTACGCATGGCGTGGGCGAGCGCAGCGGCAGGGGCAGGATGCGGAGGCGCAGCAGCTGGTGCAGTCAGAACTGGCGCGGCTCAAGCGGGAGATGACACGCCTGGAGGAAGAGAATGCCTTTTTAAAAAAGGCGGCGGCGTACTTCGCGAAGCAGCCGAAGTGAAGTACGCGACGATGAAGGTGCACGAAGGCGAGTTCGCGGTGCGACTGATGTGCCGGGTGCTGTCCGTGTCGCCGAGCGGGTACTACGCGTGGTGCAGCCGCGTGCCGTCGAAGCGCGCACAGGCACGCAGTGCGCTGGACGCACAGGTGCGCGAGGCTTTCGAGGGCCGTAAGGGTCGTGAGGGTGCGCCGCGGCTGTCGCGGCGACTTGGTCGCGGTCGTCGGCAGGTGGCCGCAAGCCTGCGCCGCCAGGGTTTGCGCGCGAAGGCGGCGCGCAAGTTCAAGGCGACCACGAACTCGAACCATACCCTCCCGGTGGCCGCGAACCTGCTGCAGCAGGACTTCACGGCGCAACGGCGGGATCAAGTGTGGACTGGCGATATCACCTACATCGCCACTGACGAAGGCTGGCTGTATATGGCCGTGGTTCTGGATCTTTATTCGCGCAAGGTCGTGGGCTGGTCGATGTCCGATCGCATGACCGCGACGCTGGTCTGCGATGCGTTGCGCATGGCGTTGTTCCGGCGCCGGAAGCCGCGTGGCGTGATCATGCACACCGACCGCGGCAGCCAGTACTGTTCGCGGGAGCATCGCGCGTTGCTGGAAACACACGGACTTATCGCGAGCATGAGCGCCAGAGGCAACTGCTACGACAACGCCGCCATGGAGAGTTGGAACCACAGTCTCAAGGTCGAGGCCATCCATGGCGAACGCTTCGTCACGCGCGAGCAGGCCAAGGCGCACGTCTTCGAGTACATTGAGGTTGACTACAATCGAACCCGGCTCCACTCGACCCTGGGCTATCTCAGCCCCGAGCAGTTCGAAGCGGCAACACAGCTATAGAGATTTGGGTGTCCACAGAATCCTGGGAACTCCACCCGTCCGTTGGCCGGTTCCAGCGCCGTGTGGGCATCGTCGGCGTCGATGAATCGGTGAAGGCAGTACAGGTCGTCGCGGAAGACGTCTGCGTCCGGCGAGGTTTCAGTCAGTGCTCCGTTAAGCCTGGCAAGCTGACCGACGGAAGTGACCGATAGGGACGATAGAGATCATCCCTGAAGTAAGCGACGAGGTGTCTCTCCACGTCCGCAATCGGGTCCTCCAGGCCGTTGATGATGTCGAAGGCTGCCATGATGCGCACATGCCGCTCGAAATTGGAGACGTAGTAGCCATTGGGCCGTGTAGCGGCCTCCAACGCGAAGAGATCGCGGGCGATCAGGCCGCGCAGGTCGCCGCAACTGTCACCGTTGCATGCGTCGAGCGCCTGTTTGAACAAGGTGCGCGCCTGTGCAAAGTCATTGCTGCGCAGGCAATGTTTGGCGCGGGCGTTCAGTAGCTGCGGCTTCCGCCGGCACCGTCGAGGACTCGCCTCGGCCTGCCGCAGCAGGTCTTCAACCAGAGCCTGGGCATTCTCAGGTTCTGGTTGCAGCTGCCCGTTGAGGTAGATGTCCATGTGAATCAGCGCTGCATTCAGGCGATGGTCGTCCGTGTCGGCCAGCTCCGCCATGCGCCGGGCAGCGGCAAGACGAACCTCGGCGCCCGGGTGATTGAGGGCGACGTTGCGGGCCACGACGTGGGACGCGAGGGTTGTCAGCACCGCGTCCGGCGCTTGGGAGTGGAGCATGCTTAGCGCTGCTTTGGTTGCCTCAAAGTCGTTTAGTTTTGCGACCCAGCGGGAAGACCAGGACTCGAGGATTGCCTTTTGCTGGTCAGTGTCCATGATCCACCAGTCCTCCAGCGGCTGATCCGGTTGCAGCGACAGGAATCGCTCGGTTAGGAGCACGGGCAACGCCTGCGCGGATACGTGTCGCTTTGAAGGCAGGATCGACAAGAACCATTCGTCGCGTTCCCACAGCGCCAGCTGTTCCTCGAACCAGGCATCCTGCCGCGATGCATCGCTGCTCACGTCTGCAGCCTGAATGGAGAGGTTGTAGACGCGCTTGAAGACCTCGAACAACTGCAGGAGCTTGTTTCGATGCGAATCGGCATCGCCGGGGTCGACCCCAGGCGTCAACAGGCCGACGAGTTCACGATGGGCGTACTGCACCGCACGCGCGAGCAGGAGCCGATTGCGGATGGTGCGCAGGCTGGGCTGTGCATAGCGCTCCCGCATCAGATGGTTGAATCGCGCCGTTTCGTCCGGGGCGCCGACGCCGGCCAGCACCGCTTCGATCCGATCTTCCGCCATGGCAATCTGCAGCCCCAGATCCTCCGCCGTCAGATGCCGGCGCGCAACGAAAGCGCGCGCGGCGGCGAGCGCCGCCTGATCATCCGAGTCCGGAGGCACGCGCAGACAGTTGCGGAACGCGAACGCCGTGTTCTCGGCGAAATACATCTCGATGACCGAGCGACGCGGCACGTCACCGTCACGCCACTTGGCCAGCGTTCGCTTGGCCGATTCCGGATCGACCCCGGTTTGTCCATCCTCCCAGCCGATGGCTGCCCGATGGACGGGCTGCCCGAGCAGATCTTCCAGCCAATCCAGCACGGCGGCGACCGGCATCCGCAGCCTGGGCGCGCCATCGCCGATGTCGACGCGCGGCAGGTACCAGAAGTCGCCTCCCGGCATGCCGGCATCGCCTGAATCGGCCAATTGCCAGAATGCCGCGTGTCGCGCCAGTCCGGGCACATAAACCCAGGCGAGCAGGTACCAGGCCACCTGCCGCGCCTCGGCGCCGAACGTCCAGGTTCTAATTTCCAGCCCCTTGTGGAAGTCAACGAACTCCTGCAAGTTCTCCAGGGCGTCCGCCTTGGCCAAGTGGTCGAGGCCGATGGCTGCGAGGATGTCGTCGAGCAACGCGGCCAGCGCCTGGAGGTGCTGGTCGACGGGGCGTCGCAGATCGCGCAGTGCCTGCTTTTTGCGCGGAGCTTCGCAACCCAGGGCCTCGTGAACGGTCAAGAGGAGGGTTTCGAAATTTGGAATCGCGGCCATGGTCGGAGAGCACGTTGCGCGGGGAGGCTCAGTTTCGCGCGTGTCCATCGCCGCAGCCAAGGCACTTCCCACCCCTCCCCCGTTGTCCGCGCGCGTCCCGCTATCGCAGTGACGTTCGGCGCCTGCGGGCCCTCGCCGAATGGGGGTGGGCGCGGAGTTTCGTAGTCGGATCGGGACTTGGATCCGATAGTCCGTGAAACCCTTGCGCGGAGCATGCAATGAATCCGTCTTTCAACGGCGCCACGCCGCAGATTGTCGTCAATTGGCATATCACGGAAGCCTGCAACTTCCGCTGCCGTTACTGCTACGCGCACTGGCAACGTCCGACGAAGCGGGACCTGATTCGTGACCCCGCCGCATGCCGCGCACTGCTGCAACGACTCTTCGACCATTTCGCGGCCTGGGGTCCGCAGCGTCGCCCCCGGCTGAACTTTGCGGGTGGAGAGCCCTTGCTCTTGTCCGAAGATCTCGTCCGCGCGGCACACGACGCGCACCGGATCGGATTCGACCTCTCCCTGATCACCAACGGCAGTCGGTTGACCGGGTCGCTAGTGGGGGAGCTTTCACCGATGCTGTCCTTGCTGGGAGTGAGCCTCGACAGCATGTGTTCGCAAACGTTGGCCACGATCGGTCGCCACGACGCGCGGGGTCGCCAGACATTGCCCACATCACTTGTCCCCCCGCTGATGCACGCGCGTCAGCGGAACCCGGCCATGGCTCTCAAGATCAACACCGTCGTATGCCGCGCGAACTGGCAAGAGGACCTGTCCGACGTTATCCAGGCGCTGTCGCCGAGCCGCTGGAAGGTGTTGCGCATGCTGCCCGTCATCGACCGGGCGCTCGAAGTGACCGATGCGCAGTTTCAGTCCTTCGTCGCCCGTCATCGGCGATTCGACGCAATCTCGATCGCCGAGGACAACGCCGACATGCAGGGCTCCTACATCATGGTCGACCCGATGGGGCGCTTTTTCCAGAATCGCGTCGACGCCTGCGGCTACGACTACAGCGCGCCGATCCTGCAAGTTGGCGTGGCCAATGCGTTCGCGCACCTGGACTGGTCCGTGCGGAAGTTCGATCGTCGATACGATGCCCTTGGCGAAGGGGCGTCGACATGAGGCATGCGCAATCGAAGGATATCCGCAGCCTGGCCGCGCGTCAGCTGCAATTTGGCTGGTGCGGATTCTGGCTACGCTGACCTTGTGTGCTGGCATTCGCTGGCCACTTTGTCGCGGCACTGCTGGTGGTGGCCACTTTGGACACCTCTGCGGTCATCAACATACAGCGTCTGGATCGGCGAGAACCGATCAGAAGCGGCCGGCCGCGAACGTCCGCTATCGACTAGGCTAAGCGGGAGGCTTTGGCTCCGAATGGATCAATGCGTCAACGCCGGCAATGAATCGGCGTTCCAGTTCCTGCCGGAACCGGTCGTCTTCGAAATTGGGCTTCATGGCGTCCGTGCGATAGACCAGCTCATCGCCCATACGAACGACGATCTCGTCGCCAACCACAGCGACGAGAAACTGAGGGGCAAATCGATGACCAGGGTTCGCGAAATGGCTGAACCCGAGTTCGAACTTCTTTCCGTTGGAGAAGTCAAGCCAACTTTGATGATGCGTTGCATAGGCCGGACGAATGTTGGTTAGTACCAGTGCGTGGACGTCGCTGATGACTGCCTCCGCAGCGTCGTACGCTCCTTTCAGGCGCGCGAATTCGACACTGGCGGATGACTGTGCCCGCGCACGCAGAGACTCGAGGTCGGGAGAATCGCTCACGTTGGCTCCGTTATGAAACGCCTCAAGCAAGTCGGTGAGTTGAGCGGTCATCTCGCTTGCGGTCGCGAAACGACCAGAAATCCTTTGGCTGAATGCGCGGTCGAAAAAGGTCAGGAGAGGCATGATCACAGGCTCAGCTGCTGCACGGAGCATCGCGAGTTCCGTCGCGCGTTGATGAGGCATCTTCCCATCGGAATTCAGTGGTTGCCGCGGGGGCGCACCCGTGAGGCAGAAGAACAGGATGCCCGCGATAAATGAGAGGTCAGTACGGCTGTCTTGCTTTCTAGGGCTATCGGCCGCGAGCTCCGGTAAACGAAAGAACTGGTTTCCGAGCTCCTGCTCGGCTTCTGTCGCGAAGTCCAGTGTGATCGCGTCCCTGTAACTTAGGCCGAAATCGACCAAAACCGGATCGGTGAAGTCATCCCCACGGACTAGAATGTTGTCAGGCTTAATGTCGCGGTGAACCCAACCTTTCTGATGAAAGTGATCAGCGATGTCGAGTAGTCGGAGTGTGAGGGTCACCGCGTCTTCGAGCGAGGGCTTCCTACGAGCAACGGCCGACGAGAGCGTTGACCCGACAATGTGCTCCATGACGAGGTAGACCTTAGTTTTCAACTCGGCATGGCGATGCGCATTGCTTTCGACAAACTGCGGGATATTGGGGTGTCCGAAAGTCTCGTATGCTGATGCCTCCCGAAAAAAACGGCTGCGGCGCTCGACGTCTTCCTGCCGATTCAGGATCTTCAAGAACGCCACTTCATCTGTGCCGCGACGCGTCACCTTTTTAGCGGCGGCTTGCTTGCCACTTTTGAGATCTTCGAGCGTATCCCAGTTGGCATCCCACGTCGCGGCATCTGTCCAACGTGTCATTGAGACACCTCTGAATTGATCTAGCATGCGACTCTGTGTGACAACTGACCTGTTTGAAGGTCAGTTGTCAACCAGCGCCAACAGCGCTGATCTTCAATCACTTATCCTGTCCGGGCGTCAATGCTGCATCCAGGGTTATGGCGTGACGCAAGACAATGCGCTCAACCGGGCGCGTCTAGGCTTGGAACTCGTCGCCCTCGAGAGTTAGCAGCGAATAGACGTAGTCGCCCATCCGACTCGAGTCCTCGACCAGATCTAAACGATCGGCATTTCGCCGGTCGAACCAACAGGACGCTTGGACTTTGCCCGGGCCTGCTGCGGCCTTCGCGGGGTTGAAGGCCAGTTCAAACGCGAACGAATCCGCATCCGGCGAGTCCTTTGGAAACCATCGGCTGTGGATTCGGCATGCGTTCCTCTCCCAATCTACGTTCCAGTTTCCGTTATGCGCAGATCGCGGAGATTTCCGCTGCCACCAGCACGACTGGCTCCATACGGGGGGCCGGCTGCCAGTGTTGTAATCGATCCAGCGATCATAGGTTCAACGCCGGCAGAGCCCTGACGATCTTCATGGTTTCCAGGCTCACCGTGATCACTCGCAGGAACAGTTCCAGCGGGTAGCGCGGGTGGCCGACGGTCTCGACCGCCCAGTCGTTGGCATCGTTGACGATGCCGCTGGCCTTGTCGGTTTTCACGCACTGGCGTTCCACCACCCAGTCCAGGGCGGGCTTACCGTTGACCATGTATTCATAGGCTTCGAGCGGAATGCCGGTGACGGTGATGTCCTCGTTGTAGTGCAGCGTCGTCAGATCCTTGTCCTTGCCATTCTTGCCGTAGCGCATTTTCACCGCGCGGTAGTCGGCGTCGGTCGGGCGCTTGCCCCCGGTGTCAAGGGTGGCCGGATACATCGGCGCGCGCTCGTAGTTGAGGTGCAGCTCGGCGAGTGCGCGGCCTGCTTTGCTGAATGACCAGAAGTCCGCCGCGGCCTTCACGCACGGAATGCGCGGCAGCTCCTTGGAGAGATTGTCGGCATAGCGCTCACGGTACTCGGGCGAGTGCAGCAGACCGTAGATGTAATAGAACACGTCTTCTTTGCTGATCGCTTCACTCGGGTATGCGGCTCGGAAGTGTGCCAGCCCCGCGTCGGTCAGCGCCTCGCGGCGCGTGCGCGGCGGGCGGGCGATGCCAGCAGTACCCGGCAGCAGACCGCCTTGAGGGCTCTCGTCACCGCCCTCTTCATTGGGCGTGTCGTAAAGATAGAGCGGGAAACATTGAGCACCTGCTTCCAGTGAATTAAAGTCAATCGGGACGCCAGTCATTATCACTGTTGCACCTTTGTTCCCTCCAGACCCGTTGATGCAAATCACTCGATTGTCCGCCGCCGCATCCGGGAAGATGCGCGGCATCTGGTAGACCCTCTCGTTGAATCGGCGGTTGAAGTACAGCCACTGCTTGGTGAAGGGGCGATAGAGGCTCTGCACTAGGCAGGGTGCTTCGAACGCGAAGCGACCTCCTTTCACAAGTTCCTGCTTGAGGTTGTGCGTCCAGCTGATCTTTGTGGAATCGGTGTCGATGAAATCTTCAACCGCTGCCGCGCGAGCCGACTTGCTCTTGCCTTCGTAGGCTTTGTCGAAGTCGGTCAGCTGCTCGTTGTAGAAGCGGATCATCCGCATCATGTTGGCCGCCAGCGCACCCTTAGAGCTGTTGTAGCACCAAGCATCACGGGCGGTCAGCACGCCTTGCGAGAAGTTCTCGAACAACTTGGCAGCATCGCCCTTCTTGTCGCCGAGCACTATGAACTCGCTGAAACGGTCGTCGCGCTGGTTCAGCCAGTCGCCATGCTTGTCCGGGGCGATGGTCTGCCATGCGCCGGCCCGGGTGATGCCGTCAATGCTGCCGAAGGTAGTGATCTTCTCCAGTTTCTCCTCGCGGCTCAGGTAGTCGCCGATGTCGTGGAAATGGATCTGTCCGTGCGCCGTGGCCTTGGGGTTCTTGACCAGCAGCGAGATGGCGATGGGCGCGCGGCTGCCGCTGCCGAAAATCTTGCCGCCTTCCTTGCGCGACAGGTCGCCCGATGTGCGCTGGTTCCCGCGCAGATGGAACACATAGATGCTGGAGAACTCCTCGGCCAGGCACTGACGTAGCCCGTCGGCGGTGTTGGCGTCGAGGAACCCCGCGTTGGTCACGAACCCGATCACCCCGCTGTCGCCCACGCGGTCGCTGGCCCAGCGGATGGCGCGGATGTAGCTGTCGTAGAGACCCTTGGCAAGCATCGCCTTCGAGCGTGCCGCGTAGGTGCCGCGGATTCGCTCGTCGAGGTGCGGATAGGCGACGTTGTCGTTGTTGTCGTTCTCGCTCTTCTGCCCGATCGAGTACGGCGGGTTGCCCAGGATGACGCGGATGTCCAGCGTCTTCTGGCGCTTGCGCCGCTTGCTGTTGTCGACCAGCAGCGCGCTGACCAGGTCGTCCTTCTCGTACATCTGGAAGGTGTCGGTCAGGCAGATGCCCTCGAAGGGCACGTAGTCGCCGCCGGCGATGCCGTGGTACGCCGCCTCGATGTTGATGGCAGCGATGTAGTAGGCCAGTAGCACGATCTCGTTGGCGTGGATCTCGTTCCGGTACTTGTAGGCTAGTTGCTCCGGCGTCATCAGGCCGCTCTGCAGGAGCCTGGTTATGAAGGTGCCCGTGCCCGTGAACGGATCGAGGATGTGGACGCCAGTGCTGCCGAGGGTCTGGCCGAACTCGGCCTGCAGGATGTCGTTGACGCTGTGGATGATGAAGTCCACGACCTCGACGGGGGTGTAGACGATGCCGAGACGCTCGGTCATGCGCGGGAAGGCGTTGCGGAAGAACTTGTCGTAGAGCTCGACCACGATCTTCTGCTTGCCCGCCGCGCTATCGATGCCCTCGGCGCGCAGCTTCACGCTGTCGTAGAAGGCCTGCAGGGTGTCGGCCTCCTTGTCGAGGCGGTGCTCCTGCAGCACGTCGAGCACGCCCTGCATCGCCTGTGACATTGGGTTGTGCTGGGCAAAACTGTAACCCTCGAACAGCGCATCGAAGACCGGTTTGGTGATCAGGTGCTGGGCCAGCATCTCGACGATCTCGGCATCGTTGAGGCTGTCGTTGAGGTCTTCGCGCAGTTCACTGGCAAAGCGCATGAAAGCATCACGCTCCTGGGTGTTCGCCGGGTTCTCGATCAGCGCGGTAATGCGCGCGATGTGCGTGCGCGCGATCTTGGCGATGTCGTTGGCCCAGTCTTCCCAGTGGTGGCGGTTGCCGACCTTCTGCACCAGCTTGGCGACGATGGCACGCTCAATCTCGCCGATCTCGAAGGGGATGGGCACCTGCTCGGCGACCTGGTTGGGTATCGCTTCACCCAGGTGGTGGTGTCTCTTGGCCTGGCCAGTGCGCTTGGCCTGCTTGCTGGTGGTCGCAGGTTTCTTCTGAATCTTGTCGGTGATGGCGACGACTTCGATCTTGCTGGTGTCTTTGCCCATCAGGTCCAGCTTGTTGACGATCGCATCGAAGCGGTCATCATGCGAGCGAAGGGCCTGCAGCACCTGCCAGACCACTTTATAGGTCTGGTTGTCATTGAGCGCGTCGTGGGGTTCGACCCCGGCGGGGATCACCACCGGCAGCACGATGTAGCCGCGCTGCTTGCCCGGCGCGTTGCGCATCACGCGCCCGACGGACTGGACCACATCGACCTGCGAGTTGCGCGGGGTCAGGAACAGCACGGCATCCAGGGCCGGCACGTCCACCCCTTCGGAGAGGCAGCGCACATTGCTGAGGATGCGGCAGGTCTGCTCGGGGATTGCTGCCTTGAGCCAGTCCAGTTTGGCTTCCTTCTGGCTGGCGTTCATGCCACCGTCGACGTGCTCGGCCTCGCAATGCAGCTGCGTGGTGGCTTCCTCCGGCTCACTGGTCTTCTGATATTCCTCGACCACGGCCTGGAACATGTTGGCGATGTTTTTGGAGCTGACTTTGTGGGTCTTGGCGCCCCTCTGCATCTCGATGACCTGGCAGAACGCCACGGCACGCTGCATAGCGTGGTGGTCGTCGGCCAGGTCCTGATCGAGACCCTGTTTGGACAGTGCCTTCCAGCACCCGAC
The DNA here is from genome assembly GCF_057473305.1 of Thiomonas sp. TH-17. Taxonomy (NCBI): domain Bacteria; kingdom Pseudomonadati; phylum Pseudomonadota; class Betaproteobacteria; order Burkholderiales; genus Thiomonas; species Thiomonas sp. TH-17. Next base: position 1,759 of record NZ_JBYCKI010000285.1, on the reverse strand, counting down.
GATCTTGGCGGCATCATCGACCTTGAGCTGGTTGTTCTCGTCTTTCAGCAGGGTTTGCAGGCGGCGGCTGACATGAGCTTCGTCCACGGAGAGCACGATGACCTTGTAATCGACCAGCAGCCCACGCTTGACCGCCTCGGAGAAGGTGAGCACGTAGAGCTGCTTGCCGTACAGGGCCTCGTCGTCCATCGAGCACAGGGCGACGTTGTCGCGCTCGGCACTGGCCTTGGCGCTATCGCCATAGATGCGCGGCGTAGCGGTCATGTACAGCCGCTTGGCGGCTCGGATGAAGGTGTTGTCGTGCACCTTCACGAAATGGCTTTCGTCCTCGTCCTCGAACGTGGCCCCGGTGGTGCGGTGGGCTTCGTCACAGACGATCAGGTCGAACTCGGCCAGCCCGAAGTCATTCTGCGCTTGACTGATGACGTCAATGGAGTGGTAAGTGCTGTAGACCACGCTCATGTGCTGATCGTCGTGGCGCTTGGCCATTTCCTCGGCCAGCCGTCTCGCATCCGTCGTGGCGGGATAGCGCAACTCGTGGGTGAAGGTCTGGACGGTGTCGTCATCCGTCTTGCGTTTCTTGCCCACGTCGCTGTCTGAGCACACCGCGAAGTTATGCAGCGGCGTGGCGCTCTCCTGGGTCCACTCGGTCAGCGTCTGGGACAGGAGGGCCAGGCTGGGGACCAGGAACAGCACGCGCTTGCCCTTGCCGGCCTGGGCTTCGGCGATCTTCAAACTAGTGAAGGTCTTGCCAGAGCCGCAGGCCATGATCATCTTGCCGCGGTCGCCCTCGCTCAAGCCCGCGCGTACCGCAGTGACCGCAGACTGCTGGTGCGGCAGTAAGGCTTTCCTGGGTTTGAGCGGCGGTGGCGCGCTGGGCTGATAGCGTGCCCAGTCGATCTGGCTGTTTTCGAGATCGTGCAGGTCGATCTTGCTGACCGGTGGCTGCTGGTCGCGCAGCGCGTCCTCGGCGTGTTCGCTCCACAGGTTCGTGGTGCTGACGATGAAGCGGTGCGTGAAGGGCTTCTTGCCGGACGCGGTGAAGAAGCTGTCGATATCCTTCTTCTGCAGCTTGTAGTCGGATGCATACAGCTTGCACTGGATGGCGTGGAACTCGTTCGTGCCGCGCGTGCGCGCCACCAAATCGATGCCGGTATCGCGCGCGTCCTGGCCTTGTATCCGCGCCCAGTCGGCATAGGTCCAGACCTCAGCGTAGAGGTCGGCGTAGCTGGGCTCCGTGCGCAGATACGCAAGGATCAGCTCCTCGAAATAACTGCCTTTCTCGCGCTCGCTGGCTGCTGCTTCGCGGTAGGTATCGAGCAAGCGGATCAATGCAGCGGTCATGGCTCAGTCTTGCCCTTGTCTTCCCTTTGGACTTCCCTATGGTGCCAGACGCGCGCCCGGATGAATTCCGCCTGCGACTCGCTGGGCCCGGGTGACCGCCATGTGCAGGTTGCGCTGCCGGTCAAACGATCGACTTCCAGACGCGCCGGATAGTCATACGGCGAGTTGAGAATTGGCTTCTCGAAGAACTGGCCGTCCATACTTCCCCTGTTTCCACTTGCTATCTGGCGTTAGAACCGCACACCTCGACCGTCCACTGTATGGCGATGCGTTCTGATGGGCAACGAATGATGCTCACGGCAAGAACTTGGGTGGAATGATCGCTAGCCCCTCGTCCTGCAATTTGGTCATGACGAAGTCGCGCGCCCAGCGACCGGAAAGCTTTTCGAAGGACTACTTGTTCAGTGGTAGTCGT
>NZ_JBYCKI010000284.1:0-5524 GCF_057473305.1 Thiomonas sp. TH-17 | reverse complement strand
GAAGAATGGGCAGTTGCTCGATGGCCCAGCGCTTGTATTGCTCGCCGTAGCCTTCGGGCGGAACCGCCTCCACCAGATGACCGATGCACCAGGTCACGACGACACCCGCGCCGCTGTAGCAGCCGTTGCCGCGTTGACCGGCACCCAGCACACGGGCGATGTCCTTGCCCTGGGATGGCTTCTCGCACAGAAACACGCGCATGAAGCCTCCTGGGTGTGCGTGACGGTCATCGAATGGACGTCAGCATTCCCGGCCGACGTGTGCGCGGCAGCAAACAAAATGGAAGCGGAGGACACCAGGTTGTGCTGGTGCAGAACGCGGGCGGCAGATGCGCTGACGCAAGGGAAGCGGGTGCGGGCTGCTACAGCCGCTTCCTGGGGGACGGGGGATCGCGTGGCCGGACAGACCTCGTCGGCATTCGGATTGCGGGAGATGGCCTTCAGGGGTAGCATCCATAGTCAGGCGCCCGCCCAAGCTCTGGACAGCTTGAAACAGGCATTCGCAGCTCCCCGCAGTACCCCTCGCTTTCAATCATCCGGAGTACCGGCTGTTCGACAGCGACAAAACGTCCAGCGCTCGAACAGTAGCGGAGTATTCCGATGAGCAACTATGTACGTTCAGCCGCCTTCGCGGCTTCCCGGGTCCTTGCTGCGCAAGGCTTGACGGTCAAGCGTTCCCACCTCTCCGAGGTCATTGCCGCGTTGCTGGGATACCGCACGCACGCGGCACTGTCCGTTGAGGAGGCGGATCCCAAGCTCGACTACCACCTGGACGATGCCGAGATCCTCGTGCTCAACCTGCCGATGGGCGAGAGGCGGGCCGCGGAACTCGGCCTTGCAGCGGCGGGCGCGGCACCGTCGGCCGTCACCACGGCTTGCGTCGAGGCGTTGAAGGCCAGCGCCGGTTCCACGGACGTGTACGTCAGTGTGGGCGACTTCTACGACTTGCATGCCCGCCAGGCATTGGCCGAAATGATCTACAACGCCGATGATGTGGCCGGTGCGATGGCTGAGAGCAATGCCTCGTTCCCCGACGAGCCCGATATGGACATCGAGTGCCCCCCGACGACGGACCTGTGGGCGGCGGTCGACGAATGGACGATTGAGGCCGACGGCACCATGACGGGCGAATACGACCCCGAAGGTGATCGCATGTTCAATGGGGACACGCTGAACTGCCGTGGCTGGCTGATCTACCGCAAGGCAGGTCGCGCCGGGCTGGTGTTCATCGAGGGCGATGGAACGGGTGGAGCCGACGACAGTTGGCGTGACCTGGATCGCGATGACGAATGGGCGTATCAGCAGAGCTTGGGCAGCAATCCGGCGAACTGATGAAGCGACAAGCTCCGGCGGCAGTGGAAACTGCCGCCAGTCTTTGTTCTGCGGTTCGTCACACCGAGATAACTACCTTGGTACGAGATGGTTCTTGAGTAGGAACCAGCACATGTTGAGCGCGAAGGAACGGCCAAGGAGCGTCATCTGACCTTCCGGGATGCCAACAGGGCGATGCGCGCCTGGGCTCAGAAAGCCGAACACGCCAGCAAGTCCTTTCTCCTCCTCAGTCGTGAACTCGTTGCATCCAAGCCAGGACTCCAGGGAAACAAGACCGTTGCAGGTAACTGCGCTATAACCGCGATAGCGAATAATCGATGCGGGGACGGAGGATATATGCGCGTCAGGCGTTTGAAGATTGAAAACTTCCGATGCGTCTCTCAAGGGAGTGTTGATTTTGCTGGGCACACACTTCTGGTCGGAGGCAACAACATTGGGAAGTCAACGGTGTGCGAGGCTCTTGATCTCGTCCTCGGTCCTGAGCGCATATTCCGCAGGCCTGTCGTTGACGAGCATGACTTTCATTGTGGCCGCTATCTGAATGCGGAAGGTGCGCCGGTTGAAATTCGCATTGAGGCGATCCTGGTCGATCTTTCCGAAGAGGCGCAGCGGCGCTTTGGTGGCCATCTCCGCAGGTGGGACGACTTGGCGGGTACGTTCATAGACGAGGAGCAGGATGGTCTTGGAAAGGCCGATGGTCCGGCAGTGATCTGGGCTCTACCACTTCTGTTTGTCGGTCGGTACGACCCGGAAGAGGACGATTTCGTCGGCAACACATTCTTCGACCATCCAACCAAAGAGGTCGATGCTCTCGACGAAGAAACCGAGGTCAAGCTCGGTCAGGGCCGTGTTCCGTTCACGCGTGTGCACAAGCGCCTTTGCGGCTTTGTGTTTTTGCGGACGTTGCGGACCGGTTCACGCGCTCTCAGCCTGCAGCGCGGTTCGTTGCTCGATTCCGTATTGAAGCTGGGCGGCGCCGGTGCCGTCGAGATGTGGCGGGACACTCTGGCCAGACTACAAGCGCTTGACCCGGCAATCGGCGAGATCGAGCAACTGAAGCATATCCGCTCAGAGTTACGATCCCGGATGGGACGCTTCGTCAACTTGGCGCCTGGTGACGATGCGACGGCCTTCTTTGCTTCGGACCTGACGCGCGAGCATCTCCGGGAAGTCGTGCGGCTGTTTATCGCAGCTCAACCTGGTCAGCATCTCGTACCGTTCGGTCGGCTGGGTACTGGTTCAATCAACCTGCTGGTCTTCGCTCTCCTGACCTTCATTGCCGAATTGAAGGACAAGCAATCGGTGATCTTCGCGATGGAGGAGCCGGAAATTGCGCTCCCGCCACACACGCAGCGCCGGGTGACGCGGTTCGTGCTCGCGGAAATGGGGCAATCGATTGTCACTTCGCATTCACCCTACGTGATCGAACAGTTCGATCATGAGCAGATTGTCATCCTGAACCGCAACGAGACCGGCGCTCTGACAGGCCAGCCGATCGATGGCCAGGCTGTTAAGTCCAAGACGTTCCGCGTCGAACGGCGTCAATTCGCCGAGGCAATTCTGAGCCGGGCGGTGCTGGTCGTGGAGGGATCGACGGAGGCAGCCCTATTTCCGGTAGCTTCGTCGATTATGGAGGCGTCCCTCAATCCGGAGGACTACACCCACCTCGATCTGGCTGGTGTCAGCATTTTCAATGCCGGCGGGGATGGCTCGGTACCGCGTCATGGTCCGGTGTTTTCGGCGCTCGGAAAGCTCGCCTTCGGTTTCTACGACAAACCCAACGCCCCGCTGAACCAGGATGCGATGGACAAGCTGAAGAGCTATACGCAGGTTTGGGAGTCCCCCGAGAAGGGCATTGAGGAGCTGCTCGTAAAGGAGACGCCCATCGCAGTTGTGAGGCGGTTTCTCAATGAGGTGAAGGATCGACCCGACTATCCCAGTGTCGGCGTCTATGATCCGGCGGCGGGCGATGGTGAGGTAACTGCATTGGCGACGAAGGTTCTGAAGGCGCGCAAGGGCGACGCTTACGGCTATGCCGCCATGATGATCAGCCAGTGCCAGCACGCCGACCAGCTACCGGCGACGATCCGAGAAATCCTTGAAACCATCCACAAGGCGCTGAGCGCCGTTTCCGAAGATGTCGCAGCACCGCCGCCGGACGATTTGGAGGATCTCTTCTAATGAAGCTGGAGCTGTGCGAAAAACGCAAGGCGGTCATCGCACAAGGCGGACACCTTTTGGTCCTCGGCGGGCCCGGCTCCGGCAAGACCACGATCGCCCTGCTGAAGGCCCAGCGCCAGTCTGCGACGCTCAAGCCAGGACAGGGAATCCTCTTTCTCAGCTTCTCGCGCGCTGCCATCCGTCAGGTTCTCCTGCGCTGCAAGGAGATCCTGACGCCAGCCGAACGGCGGGCCGTCACCGTCCAGACCTATCACGCCTTTTGCATGGAGATTCTGGAAGCCCACGGCCGCCTCCTGCACGGCCGGCCGATCCGCTTTCTCTACCCCGGGGAGGAACGTCTTCAGAAATCGGCGTTCGATGGGGATTGGATGGTCGAGCGACGACGTCTGGCATCGGAGCAAGGGCTCTACTGCTTCGATCTCTTCGCAGCGGGCGCGGCAGACCTACTGGAGGGATGCGCGGCGCTGCGCGAGCTCATTGCCGATCGGTTTCCGATGATCATCGTCGACGAGTTCCAGGACACCGACGACAACCAGTGGCGGATCGTTCGCGCTCTGGCTGAGGTCACGGACGTGTTCTGCCTTGCCGATCCAGAACAGCGGATCTTTGATTACCGGGATGATATCGATCCGCGCCGGCTGGATATTCTCCGAGAGGATATCCAGGTCACCGAGTTCGATCTGGGCGGGGAAAACCACAGAAGCCCAAACGCGGGAATCCTTCAGTTCGCCGACGCAGTACTGCACAACCACAGTCCGCTGCCGGCCACCCCAGACATCAAACAGGTTTCGTACTGGCAGAACACGTTTGCCGCAACGGTCCATGCAGCGGTGATATGGACCTTCAGCGCGTTGCGGAAGAAGGGGGTCGAGCATCCGAGCGTGGCGGTGCTGTCGAGAAGCAATTCGCTCATCGCCGACCTTTCGGTGATCCTGTCGGAGACGCACACTTACAACAAGCAGACCCTACCCGTCATCGAACATGATGTCGTTTGGGATGCTGAGCTTTCCGCGGCGGCGGCGGTGGTCGTGGCGTCAATCCTAGAATGGCCGACCGGCCCGGCCGAAGAGACCCTTGCGCGGACGCTCCGGGTCATTGCTGGATATTACAAGCTGAAGAACGCGGAGGAGCCGACCAACGCCGCGGCGGAGCACGCACGTAAGTATGACGAGGCGGCAGCCAAGGTGGCGACGGGCGAAGGACCGCGCATCAATGCCGCGAAAGCCCTCGTCGCGGTCTACAAGGCTGGCATCGATCTGGTCGGAGAACCTGTCGCGGACTGGAAAGCGGCGCGCTGGGTGCTTCACGATATTCCAGCGCTGAATGAGCTGTTCCGCGAGGCCCGGCTAGTGCGGCTGTTCAGGGCGACCGACTCTCTGGCCTCCGGACTCGGCGAGCGTTGGCTCGCCTTGAGCAGCTATGCAGGTGCGAGCGAACTAGTCAAACGTACCCTCGAGCAGGAGCGGCTCGTGGCGGCCGAGCGCGACCCCCAAGGCTGCATCCTGATGAATATGCACAAGGCCAAGGGAAAGGAGTTCGATGGGGTCGTTCTCGTGGAAGGCGCTTTCAAGTCGAGCTTCTTCGATGAGAGGAATGAGCAGCCGCCGTTTGAACGTAGCCGCCGGCTGCTGCGGGTCGGCCTGACGCGGGCTAGGACGCTAGTGGCGATCGTGCGACCGCAGAATGCCCGGCCGCTGGTCGATTGAGCGGATCGGTGGCCAGTCTGACGAACAAGGCGACCGAAGACGCGACCATCCTCGTCATCAAGCTGAACGGGAACAGCCGTGGGGATCCTGCTTGGCTGGTCAGGATTGCGGCGCACCACTATCAGATGCAGAGGGCTTCGCACCCAACGTCACCGCCTCAATGCGATACGGCAGAATGCCCACGCGCCGCGCTTCGACCTTGAACGTGACGCGCTCGTTCTCGTCGGCGTCCTCCCATTCGTCGCGCACGGTGCGGCCCTCGACCAGCACCCGCATACCTTTCTGGTACAGCGTCTTCCAGTGCT
>NZ_JBYCKI010000283.1:0-9576 GCF_057473305.1 Thiomonas sp. TH-17 | reverse complement strand
GGGGTCAGGTCTAGCTTCATAGCATCTGCTCTTGGGTTCGCAGCGCACGCTGTTTGCTCTTTTCCGCCAAGAAGGCGGGGTAGCAAAACCCCTGCTGCGTTGATGGCTCTGCGCGAGTAAAATTTGTGCATCGCAACAAGAAAAGGTCGGAGTCCATCATGGTGTATGACCTGTATGAAACCCAGCGCTCGCTGATGCGGCCGCTGGCTGATTTTGCCGAGGCGGCCGCCAAGTTTTACGCCAACCCGGTGTGGCCCGCGGTGCCGCACAACGTCACCCAGCGCGTCTCGGCCAGCTACGACCTGATGCACCGGCTGCTCAAAGACTACGAAAAACCCGAGTTCGGCATCAATAGTGTGCAGATCGAGGGCAAGACCGTCGCAGTGCAGCAACAGGTCGCGCTGGAAAAACCCTTCTGTCGTCTGCTGCGGTTCAAGCGGTTTTCTGACGACGTCAGCCTGCTGGGCAAGCTCAAGGATGACCCGACCGTGCTCATCGTGGCACCGCTGTCGGGCCATCATTCCACCTTGTTGCGCGACACGGTGAAAACCATGCTGCAGGATCACAAGGTGTTCATCACCGACTGGGAAGACGCGCGCATGGTGCCCACCGAGCAGGGTCGCTTCAGTCTGGATGATTACGTCGCCTACATCCGTGAGTTCATTGCCGAGATCGGCCCCGATGTGCATGTGATGTCGGTCTGCCAGCCCACGGTGCCAGTGCTGGGCGCCATATCGCTCATGGCCAGTGCGGGCGAGATCGCGCCGCGCAGCATGATCATGATGGGCGGCCCCATCGACGCGCGCAAGTCGCCCACGGCGGTGAACAACCTGGCGATGAACAAGAGCTATGAGTGGTTCGAGAACAATGTGATCTACCGCGTGCCCGCCAACTACCCTGGCGCGGGTCGGCGCGTGTATCCCGGCTTTTTGCAGCACAGCGGTTTTGTGGCGATGAACCCCGACCGTCACCTCACCTCGCACTACGACTACTTCCTCGATCTGATCCGCGGTGACAACGATGATGCCGAGTCGCATCGCCGTTTTTACGACGAGTACAACGCCGTGCTCGACATGGACGCCGATTACTACCTCGACACCATCAAGTTGGTGTTCCAGGACTTCGGTCTCGTCAACGGCACCTGGACGGTGGAAGGCGAGGCCGTGCGCCCGCAAGACATCCACCGCACCGCGCTGCTCACCATCGAAGGCGAGCTCGACGACATTTCCGGCGCGGGGCAGACCGAGGCGGCGCACGACCTGTGCACTGGCATCGCTTCGGTCTGCCGTCAGCATTACGTGGCCGAAGGCGCGGGGCATTACGGCATTTTTGCGGGACGGCGCTGGCGCGAAAAGGTCTATCCGGTGGTGCGCGATTTCATTGCCGCGCATCCACAAGGTGCTGCGGGCGACCCGCCGCGCAAACCGGCGCGCTCCCGCGCCTCCGCCTGAACCTGTTTACTCATGCCCGTTGCGACCGGCACCTTAGCCGCGCAAATCAACGCCCTGCTGCCGCAAACGCAGTGCACCCGCTGCGGCTACCCCGACTGTGCCGCCTATGCGAAGGCCATTGCCGAAGGCCAGGCCGACATCAACCGCTGCCCGCCCGGCGGCGCGCAGGGTGTTGAAAAACTCGCTCATCTGCTGCAACGCCCGGCGACCGCGCTCGACCCTTCCTGCGGAACGGAAGGCCCGCGAGAGCGCGCCGTAATCGACCCGACCCAGTGCATCGGCTGTACCTTGTGCATTCAAGCCTGCCCGGTGGACGCAATCGCCGGCGTTTCCAAGCGCATGCATACCGTCATCGACGTCTGGTGCACCGGCTGCGCCCTGTGCCTGCCGCCCTGCCCGGTCGATTGCATTCGCATGGAAGCACTGGCCGACCCCGCTCTGGTCACCCGCACCGGCTGGAATGCCTGGAGCCCGGCGCAGGCCGACGAGGCCCGCCAGCGCTATGCTCACCACCTCGAACGCCATCCCCGCCAATTGGCGCAGGCCGCGGCCGCCGAGCTGGCGCAGTCTGAGCCGCCCGCTGCACCGGCACCTGCGGCAGACCGCAAGGCCGCTCTGCTGCAAGCGGCGCTAGCGCGCGCCCGGCAGCGCCAGCGCAGCGCCCCTTGAATTGCGAACTTCAATCAAAACACCACAAAATGACCACAAAACCCAGCAAATCCCTGCAAACATTCCCGAACCCCGCACCTGGGCGCGACTATCACATCCACATGCAGGTACCTGAATTCACCTGCCTTTGCCCGCTCACAGGGCAGCCGGATTTTGCGCGTTTCGACATCGACTTCATTCCCGACAAAAAGTGCGTCGAGCTAAAAAGCCTCAAGCTCTATATGTGGAGCTATCGCGACGAAGGGGCATTTCACGAGAAGGTCACCAACGCCATCCTCGACGATCTGGTGAAGGCCATGTCGCCACGCTTCCTGCGCGTGACGGCACGCTGGTATGTGCGTGGCGGCATTTACACCAATGTGGTGGTCGAGCACCGCAAGCGCGGGTGGAAGCCAACGCCGCGCGTCGAACTGACGCAGTTCGACGCCGCCGAACCCGCAGCAAATTAAGACGACTTAACGAAACTTGCTCAAGCCTTGAGCAGTTTTGACGGCTGAATACGCAAAATGGCATTCAGCCCGGTCACTAGTACCGAGCCGTCGGCCAAGGCAAGCACGCCATAGGGCAGATGCAACTCGGCGGGAAGTGCACCTGTAGTCACCTTCTCACCCGCGCCGGTGCCGGCCAGGGTGGAGACTTCGCCTTGCGGCGATATGCGGCGCACCCGGTTATTGCCGGTATCGGCCACGATCAGGCTGCCATCGGGCGCGAACGACAGGGTTTGTGGGTGTAAAAACAGCGACTCCCCCACGTTGCCATCGGCAAAACCGCCCTTGCCGGGTTTGCCCGCAAAGGTTGTCACCGTGCCGTCGGGCGTGATTTTGCGAATGACGTTGTTGAAGTATTCGCTCACGTAAATCTGCCCCTGCGCGTCCAGCGTCAGCCCGACCGGGGTGTTGAAGCGTGCCTGCGATCCCCGCCCATCGCGCCAGCCAGTATCGCCGGGTGAACCCGCCAGGGTGCTGACCACACCTTGTGCGCTGATGCGGCGCACCGTGCTGTTGTAGGCGTCGGCCACATACACCACGCCCTGTGCGTTCACGCCCAGCCCGACGGGGTGATTGAATCGCGCCTGCTGGCCAGTGCCATCGGCAAAGCCTTCGACCTCCAGCTTGCCCGCCAGGGTGCTCACCCTGCCATCCCGGCTGATGCGGCGCACCGTATTGCTGCCTGAATCGCTCACAAACAGCGTGCCATCGGTGGCCACCGCCACACATTCGGGCGAATAAAACCGCGCCTGCATCGCCGGGCCGTTACGGGCGTCGCGCTGCTCCACCTGCCCGGCGACGATGCTGACCTGGCCATCAGTACCCAGCTTGCGCACCACGCTGTTGACGTAGTCGGCCACAAAAATATTGCCCCGCGCGTCCAGCGCCATGCCGCGCGGATCGTGAAACCGCGCATGGGCGAAGTCGCCGCCGTTGTACATGCCTGGGCCGATGGCGCCTGCAAAGACCTCCAGCGTGCCTGCGGCCTGCGGCGCAGCAAAAGCGGTTTGGCTGATCAAAGGGGACAAAGCCGTGCCCAGCGCCAGGGCTCCGGCCGATTGAATGAAGTGTCGTCGCTGCATGAGAATTCAGGCAAAGTGCCCGCGACGGTTGCGCGGTTGAGGCTCAAGCTTATGTCAGCAGATTTTTACTTGCAGGCGTGCCACTCAAGTGCCGCGCCGGTCGACCAGTGCGCGGGCGATGGTGCCCAGATCGACATATTCCAACTCGGCCCCGGCGGGCACGCCGCGCGCCAGACGGGTGACGCGCAGGCCGCGCGGACGCAGGGTTTCGGCGATGACGTGCGCCGTCGCCTCGCCTTCGTTGGTGAAGTTGGTCGCCAGAATCACCTCCTCCACCGCGCCGTCGAGCGCGCGGGTCATCAGCCGGTCGAGGCCGATTTCTTTCGGCCCCAGCCCGTCGAGCGGGCTGATGCGGCCCATGAGCACGAAGTACAGGCCGTGGTAGGTGAGCGTCTGCTCGACCGCGGCCAGATCGGCGGGGCTTTCCACCACGCAGAGCTGGCGCGTATCGCGCCTGGGATCGGAACAGATGCTGCACACGGCGTCTTCGGTGAGCGTGTTGCAGCGCGCGCAGCGCTGCACTGCGCCCAGCGCCGCGTCGAGCGCGCGTGCGATGTGCTGCGCGGCCTCGCGGTCGTGTTCGAGCAGGTGATAGGCCATGCGCGACGCCGACTTCGGCCCGACGCCGGGCAAATGCCGCAGGGCGTCGATCAGCGCGTCGAGCGCGGGCACATGGCCGGGCGCGGCCTCATGCATGACGTGTAGAGGTCAAGTTCGGGGCCACTTCAGTTCAACTTCGCCAGTCGCTCAGAACGGCAGTTTCATGCCGGGCGGCAGGGGCATGCCCGCGGTGGCGGCGCCCATTTTTTCCTGCGACGTGGCTTCGGCCTTGCGCACCGCGTCGTTGAAGGCGGCGGCCACCAGGTCTTCGAGCATGTCGCGGTCTTCGGCCACCAGGCTGGGGTCGATGTTCACGCGCTTGACGCCATATTTGCAGGTCATCGTCACCTTCACCAAGCCGGCGCCCGACTGGCCTTCAACCTCGATATTGCCAAGCTCGTCCTGGACGCGCTTGAGGTTGTCCTGCATCTGCTGCGCCTGCTTCATCAGGCCGGAAAGTTGTCCTTTGTTGAACATGGGGTGTCCTTCGATTGAGAAATGAAATCGCCGCGCGTGCAGCACCGCGGCATTGTCGGTCAGGCCGATGTCGGCTGCGCTGACGGGGGCATGGGCTTGAGGCTGCCGGGCACGATTTGCGCGCCCAGATCGCGCATGAGCTGCTGCACCAGCGGGTCGTTGTGAATCGCGGCCTCGGCGTCGGCCTGCGCCTGGGCCTTGGCGCGCGCGTCGCGCTGCGTCACGCTGTCGGTCACTTCGCCGGCCTCGGCGCGCAGCACGATGTCTTGTCCCAAGGCCAGACGCACGGCGGTCTGCAGCTTGTCGAGCGAACCGGCGCGGGTGAGCTGTTCGTTGGGCACGCGCAGCAGCCAATCCGTGCCTTGCATGGCTACTAGTTCGCTTTGCTGCGCCAGCGCGCGTGGCAGACCCGCGGGCACTTCCAGCCGCTGCACCAGCGCGGGCCAATCGGTGTCGGGCGCAACTTGCAGGGGCGGCTTGATGTCGGCGGTGCGGGGTGGTGAGGTGGGCTGCGGCTGGGTTTGCGGTTCGGGCTTTGCCGCATAGTTTGTCGCCGGCGCTTCCTCCGCGGCGAGCACGGGGGCGGTGGGCGCCAATGGGGCGCTCAAGGTCGCCGCGGTACGCGGCATGGCCTTGGCTGCGGTTTGCACCGGGGGCGCGGATTTGGTGGCCGGTTGTTCGCGCTGTGCCGCGACCTGCGCCGCAGCCGACTGCGACGGTGGCGAAACGGGAGTCGCCGCCTTGGGCAGCGCCAGCCCGCCTGGCGGCAGGTTGGGCACGCTGCCCGACATGACCGGGGCGAAGGCCAGCAGGCGCAGCAGGGTCATGGTGAAGCCGGTGCGGTCGTCCGGGGCGAGCGACAACTCGTTGCGGCCGTGCAGCACCGTGGTGTAGGCCAGTTGCACCATCTCCGGGTTGAGTTGCGCGGCCAGGGCGACCAGCGCATCGTGCTGCGGGTCGTCGGCATCAGCGGCCTGTGGCACGAGTTGCAACAGGGCAATGGTTTGCAGCAGCGCGGCCAGCTCTTCCAGCGCCGCGCCGAAAGACAGACCGCGCGCTTCCAGCGCATCGGCCTGATGGATGAGCGCCACACCGTCCTGAGTGGCCAGCGCCTGCAGAATTTTCAGCAGATCGCTGCGATCAACCGTGCCCAGCATCTGCTGCACCGCCTCGGTCTCCACCCGCCCTGCGCAGTAGGCCAGCGCCTGATCGGTGAGCGAAAGCGCATCGCGCATCGAACCGTGCGCGGCGCGGGCGATGAGGCGCAGCGCGCCGTCGTCTGCCGGCACGTTCTCGGCCTGCAGCACCTGCTGCAGATGGCCGACGATGGCGCCCGGCATCATCTGCTTGAGGTTGAACTGCAGGCAGCGCGACAGCACCGTGACCGGCACCTTCTGCGGGTCGGTGGTGGCGAGCACGAACTTCACATAATCGGGCGGCTCTTCCAGCGTCTTCAGCATGGCGTTGAAGGCGTGATTCGAGAGCATGTGCACTTCGTCGATCATGTACACCTTGAAGCGGCCGGCCGTCGGTTTGTAAACCGCCTGCTCCAGCAGCGTGGTCATGTCTTCGACCCCACGGTTGGAAGCGGCGTCAAGCTCGATGTAATCGACAAAACGCCCGGCGTCGATCTCGGTGCACGCCGGGCACACGCCGCACGGCTGGCTGGTGACGCCGCCCTGCCCGTCTGGCCCGGTGCAATTGAGCGCCTTGGCCAGAATGCGCGACACCGTCGTCTTGCCCACCCCGCGCGTTCCGGTAAACAAATAGGCGTGATGCAGACGGTCGTGGTCGAGCGCATGGGTGAGCGCCCGCACCACATGGTCTTGTCCCACGAGGGAGGCGAAAGATTTAGGGCGCCACTTGCGCGCCAGCGCGACGGAAGTCATGGGCCTGATTCTAGGAGCCTGTCGGGCTTGGGTCGCGTAGAGCGAAAAAAGGGTGTAGGGATGGCCTGTGGCGGCGGATTTGCCGCTCCATAGCCGAAGCTATGGAGCAAGAAGCCGCTGCCGCAGGACGCCGTACAGCCTTTTTGCAGCGCGCGATTCCCAAGTCCGACAGGCTCCTGGGAGCCTGCATCATCACTTGGCTGAATCCAAAACCGTCGTGGCGCCGTAGAAAGAAGAAACCCTCTCCCCGCAGGCCCGCCGCCCGCTTCGACACCTTGCTCCACGCTCCATGCGCCCTTCCTTGCCGACCCTGACCCGACTTTGCCAGCGTCTCGCCTTGGCCTGCCTCGCCCCGCTCATGGTCGCCTGTTCGCCGGTGACACTGATCAACCGGCTGACACCAACCGACACCTATACCTTCAGCGGCGGCATCGCCTACGGCTCCGCCCCGCGCGAAGCGCTGGACATCTACCGGCCCAACGCCGCCACGCTGCGCAAGCCCCCGCCCGGCGGGGCTCCAGTAGTGGTGTTTTTCTACGGCGGCAGTTGGACCAGCGGTAACCGGGCCATGTACCGTTTCGTCGGCGAGGCGCTGGCCGCGCGCGGCATCGTCACCGTCATTGCCGATTACCGTCTCTATCCCGAAGTGCGCTACCCCGACTTCCTGCGCGACAGCGCCCGCGCCGTCGCCTGGACGGCGCAGCACATCGCCCAGTGGGGCGGCAACCCGCACCAGATCTACCTCATGGGCCACAGCGCCGGGGCCTACAACGCCGCCATGCTGGCGCTCGACCCGCGCTGGCTGCACGCCGTCGGTCTGCGCCGCGCGGGTCTGGCCGGGTGGATCGGTCTGGCCGGACCCTACGACTTTCTGCCCATCACCGATCGCGACGTCCAGCCGGTCTTCCATTTCCCCGACTACCCCACTGGCTGCATGCCCATCGACTACGTTCACGACGCCCGCGTGCCGCGCACCTTTCTCGGCGCAGCGCGCGTTGACAGCCTGGTCAACCCGCAGCGCAACACCGTGCAACTCGCCCAGGCCTTGAAGGCCGACGGCGCCCAGGTCACGCTCGATCTCTACAAGGGCGTCAACCACGAAACCCTGATCGGCTCCTTCGCCACCCCGCTGCGCTGGATGTCGCCCGTGCTCGACGACGTGGTGGATTTCGTGCACGACGCCCCCCAGCCGAGCGCGGCAGCCCTTGCTGCCACCCGGACCACCCCCTGATCGGCGGCCTTGCGCCGCGCTGGCGGAGCACCCAAAGTTGTCTTCCGACCGCACCCGCGGGCTGTTGGGAGGCCGCTCATGCCCACCCTCACCCGAACCCTCCCGACCCGCAGCCCAGGCTCGCAGCCGCGCGCAGCCTGGACGCCCCGCTATTCAGTGAGCTTGCCGATGATTTTCACCGCAATACCCCCGCCCGGCACCACCGCACCGGCCAGTTCGCAACCCGCGTCGAGCAGCATCTCGCGGGTCATCACCTTGCTCAGCTTGTCCTTGAACCACTGACCGTTCTCGCTGACCTCGCCGGTCAGGCCGTTCACCTCGATGACCCCGCGCTTGTCGGCGGTCGACCAGATGAACTCGAACGCGAACACCGGGCGCCAGTAAAGATGCAGGCGCTCCACCACAATGCCGTCCGACTGGATGTGATGCGCGTTGATGCTGTTGCCGTTGAGCGCGGTGCTGGCAGCCAGCAGCGCCGCCTGCTGCGGCACGGTAGGCTTGATCAGTTCCTCGCGCTCGATCTGCTCGACCTCGGAAAACTTGTATTTGGTGCGATAGCCATCGAGCGTGCCCGGCTTGATGTCGCGCCCCAGACCATCTGAAAACTGGTCGAAAGCCATCTTGCGGTGACACATTTCGGTCACCGCCAGGTCGATGCGCGCCTTGTCGCCCTGCCGCGTCACCTCGTATTGCTCGCCATTGAGTTCCACCTTGTGCGCATAGGGGTTGTGCACCGGCACCGGGTAGGTCATCTGCGTGGTGTAGTCCACGCCGCGCGTGGCCGTCACATGCCAGAACGGCTCCAGGCGGAACTCCTTGCGGCTCAGGCGCACCGTGTCTTCGCGCGGCCGATTGAGCGGGTTGAACTTGGCCAGCATGCCAAAGGCCGACAGCTTTTTCTTCTCCGCCTGTTCCTCCGCGGCGCGGGCCGGGTACACCTCATCGAACAAATAGATGCGGATGGCGGATTCGTCGAGTTGCAAAGTCTGCTGCGGGAAGCTCATCGCGGGTGGTCCTGAGAGGGTGTCGCCTTGTTGGCGGTCGGGTTTCGGTGTTCAAAGTCTAAGCGCAGGCCAGATCGTCAAAATTACCCCCGCCACCCCTGCCCTTCGCGCCGGGCGCGGCCCAGGGCTTCGAGGGTTTCGAGGATGCGGGGCAGGCTTTTTTTCCAGGGGCCGCGGCCTTTGAAGCGGGTCGCCAGCGTCTCAAGGCACAGCGGCTGGGCGCTGGCGGCGAGCAGGTCGGCCACGGCGCGCATCTGTTCGGGCAGGGTGGACGGCCAGGGCTGAGCGGGTGGCAGAGAGACACCGGTTGCTGGCGGAACAGGACCAACCGTTGCAGTTGCAAAGAAATGGTCTTCCGTTTCGAAAATGTTGAGAGATGCAACCCGCGGCGGATATGACTGCGGGTGCTGGAACGCCGGACGCAGCCAGCGCACCTGTCCAGCGGCTTCTTCGGCGGCGCGGGCGTGGTTGAGGGCGAGCAGGCGGGTGAGCAGCGTGAGGGTTGCAGCCCGAGCAAGGTCTGCGGCGCCAGTCTCCCCACCCCGGCCCTCCCCGCAAGTGGAGAGGGAGTGAGGCGGTGCGGCGAGGTCGCTCCAGCCGTAGGCGGCCAGCACGGCGGCGTCGAGTTCGGCGTGCAGTTCGGCGAGCACGGCGACCAGGCCGAGCTGGTGCGTGGTGCGCTCTT
>NZ_JBYCKI010000282.1:0-13261 GCF_057473305.1 Thiomonas sp. TH-17 | reverse complement strand
CTGCAGCGGCACGGCGTCAAGGCGGTGGACTTGCAGCAGCGCGTGGTCAGCCCGCCCATTCGCACCCTGCTGCAGGAACAAACCACGCTGGCCCGCGCGGCTTTGAACACCGCTCGCGGCGCGCTGACACCCTACCCTGCCGCGCAGACCGCGCCTCTGCTGGCGCTGGGCGCCATGTCGGACGCGCTGCTGAACGAAATCGAACGGGCCGACTTTGCCGTGCTGCACCAGCGCATCAGCCTGACGCCGTTGCGCAAGCTCTGGATCAGCCGCACCTGCACCTTGCGGCGCAGGACTTAGCGGTTAGCGCAAGCATTCAAGCTCGTTCAAGTTCCGCACGCAGGGCGCGGTATTCGTCGAGCGCCTCGGGATTGGCCAGCGCCGAGAGGTTCTTCACCGCATCGCCGTGGATCAGGTTGCGCACCGCGATTTCCACGATTTTGTTGCTCTTGGTGCGCGGAATGTCGTGGACCTGAACGATCCGCGCGGGCACATGGCGCGGCGTGGTGTTGTTGCGAATCTGGCGCTTGATCGCGTCGATCAGCGCCTCGTCGAGCACCACGCCGTCGCGCAGACGCACGAACAGCACCACGCGCACATCGCCGTAAGTGCCGGGTGGCCAGTTCTGGCCGATCACGATCGATTCGAGCACCGCGTCGATGCGCTCGACCTGGCGGTAAATCTCCGCCGTGCCGATACGCACGCCGCCGGGATTGAGCGTTGCATCCGAGCGGCCAAAAATGATGTAGCCGCCGTGCGGCGTGCGCTGAATGTAGTCGCCATGCCACCACACATTCGGGAACTGCGCGAAATAGGACTCAAAGTATTTCTGGACGCCTTTTTCCAGACTGCCGTCCACCAGAAAACCCAGCGGCATGGAGGGAAAGGGCTTGGTGCAGACCAACTCGCCTTTTTGCCCGTCCGCCAAGGGTTTGCCGTCGTCACCCGCCACGATCACGGCCATGCCCAAGGCACAGGCCTGAATCTCACCGCGCCAGACGGGGTTCATGGGCGACCCGGCGATGAAACAGGCCACCAGATCGGTGCCACCTGACAGGGAACTGAGGCAGATGTCGGCCTTCACCTTGCCGTAGACGTAGTCGAAGCCCTCGGGCGCCAGCGGCGAGCCGGTTGACATGAGGGTGCGAAGATCGGCGAGGCGGTGCGTATGCATCGGCGCGATGCCCGACTTGCCCAACGCCTCGATGAACTTGGCCGAGGTGCCGAGGTGCGTGAAGCCCACCGCATCGGCGTAGTCGAACAAAATGGCGTTGTCGCGCACACCGGGCGAGCCGTCGTAAAGGCAAACCGTCGCCCCCTGGCTGAGCGCAGACATCAGCCAGTTCCACATCATCCAGCCGCAAGTGGTGAAGAAGAACACGCGGTCTTCGGGATGAATATCGACCTGCAGCCGCATCTCGGCCAGATGCTTGAGCAGCACCCCGCCGGCGCGGTGCACGATGCATTTCGGCGCCCCGGTGGTGCCGCTCGAATACAGGATGTAGACCGGATGATCGAAGGGCTGCGCCGCGTATTGCACCGCCTGCGGGGTGAATGGCGCGAGCGCATCCTCCCACACCTGAGCGCCGGCAATCGGCGCAACGCTCAAGCTTTGCCCGCGCGCCTGCGCCACATAGGGGACGACGACGGTCTTCACCAGCGAAGGCAATTGCGGAACCAGCTCGGCGAGCTTGTCGAGGTTGGAAAAGGTTTTGCCGTTGTAGAAATAGCCGTCACAGGCAATCAGCACCTTGGGCAGGGTCTGGCCGAAACGATCGAGCACGCCTTGCACCCCAAAGTCGGGCGAGGCGGACGTGAAGGTGGCGCCCAGGCTGGTCGCCGCGAGCATGGCAATCACCGTCTCGGGCATATTGGGCATATAGGCCGCAACCCGGTCTCCGGGCTGGACGCCACACTGCTTCAAGGCTTGCTGCAGCCGGGAGACTTCGGCGTGCAATTCGCGCCAGCTCAGGCGGCGTTGCACCTGATCTTCGCCCCAGAAATGCAGCGCAATGGCATCGTCATTGCGCTGCAGCAGGTTCTGGGCGAAGTTGAGGCGGGCATCCGGGAAAAATCGCGCGCCGGGCATGCGGTCGGCATCGATCAGCACCCGCTCGCCTTTGTGCTCTGCGATCACGCCGGAGGTCTCCCACACCGCATCCCAGAACTGGGCCGGCTCGGCAACCGACCAATCGAGCAAGTCTTGGTAAGTCTGCAACTGCAGGCCGTGGCGCTCATTCACCCAATGACGAAATGCCTCGACGTGCGAAGCGGCAATGCGCTGCGACGAGGGCGACCACAGCGGCTGGTTGGTTTCGGAATCTGGCATGACGCAATCTCTCGAATAGATGTCAGGCGTGCTTTGAAGTGGTGTTCTGCGTGAGCAACTCTCGCAGCCTATCGGGCAAGGGCGCGCTCTTGCGCCGCGGAAAATCCACCCAGACCACGCGCGAACCGCCGCTGGCGTAGATCGTTTCGGGATCGTCGGTGCGGCTGAGCAAGGTGTAGGTGTCGAAGCTGGTACGCCCCACATCGGTGGTGTAGAGCCGCGCCAGCACCTCGCCCGGATACTTCAATTCGATCTGAAAATTGCAGAACGCGTTGACGATCACCGGCCCCAGCCCTTCGGGATTGGCGGGCACGCCGGTTTCGCGCAGCCACTCCAGGCGGATGATTTCCATGTAGCGGAAATAGATCGTGTTGTTCACATGGCCCATCGCATCCATATCGCCCCAGCGTATCGGCAGGGTCAGGGTGTGGACCAGTTTTTTTTGTTCAGGGATTTCGAATCGCATCCGGCTTTTCCTCAAATGCCAAAGCCATCGTCAGCCGTCAGGATGGCGCCGTTGACCAGGCTGCTTTGCCCACTGGCGAGCATGACCAGCATGGCGTCGAGGTCTTCGGGCTTGCCCAGACGTTTGCGCGGCAGCATCTGCATCAGACGCTGGCCCGCCTCGGTCTGCCAGTGATGGTGGTTCATCTCGGTATCGATATAACCGGGACAGATGGCGTTGACATTGATGCCGTACTTGCCCCACTCCACCGCCATCGCCCGCGTCATGTGAATCACGGCGGCCTTGCTCATGGCATAGACGCCCAGCTTGGGCATCACCCGCAGCCCGGCCACCGAGGCCAGGTTGATGATGCGCCCGCCAGCCCAGGTACCCGGCGTCACGCCCAGCGAACGCGCCACCATGCGCCGCGCTACTTCCTGCGCCACAAAAAATGCACCGCGCACATTGGTGCCGAAAACGTCATCGAAATCTTCCGGCGTGGCGTCGAGCAGCTTTTGCTGCGCGGAAATGCCCGCGTTGTTCACCAGAATGTCGATCGGCCCCATCTCGGTCTCGGCATGCGCCACCGCCGCGCGGATGCTGGCGGTATCGGTCACATCGAGTTCGACCACATGAGCATCGCCCCCCTGCCCTTCGATGCGGGCCCGCAGTTCCTTGAGCCGCTCCATGCGCCGACCGCTGAGCACCACGGCGGCTCCTGCTTGCGCCAGCACCTCGGCAAATCGCCAGCCGAGCCCGCTCGATGCCCCGGTGACCAGGGCAACGCGGCCCGAAAGTTCGATGGTGTATGCCATGTCTATCCTTGAGAAGAAAGCGCAGCAGGCTGCCCGCCGATTCCTGGCCGACTGCCTTGCGCTGATGACACAATGGTAGAGGCAGCCGAGATGCCGGTCGGCTCGGCCACGGCTAAGCCTGCAGTGCAACAATCCGGTCACGCTTCACGCACCCCACAACCGCACCCAGCTCAACCATGCAACAGCGACAGCCCAGCCTGCTTCAGCGTTATCTGCATTGGGAAGAAGGTTTGACCCTCGCGGCCAACCGTTTGAGTCGGCAGGCCTGGGTGCGCCGCCTCTTTTCCGCCATCAGCCGCCTTGGCAACGGCTGGGGCTGGGCGGTCATTCTGTCCTTGCTGCTCTTGCTTGACAGGCGCGAGGCGATCTCGCCGATCCTCTGGATGATCGTGACTACGTTCATCGGCACCGGCCTGTACTGGTCGATCAAGCGCCTGGCAGCCCGTCCGCGCCCGAGCGAACATTGCCATCGCATCGTGCTCAGCGAACCTCCGCTCGATCAGTTCAGCTTTCCTTCCGGCCACACCCTGCATGCGGTGAACTTCACCCTGCAGATCCTGTTTTTCGCCCCGATACTGGGCTGGATCGCCGTGCCGTTTGCCCTGTTGATCGCTGCATCGCGGCTGATTCTGGGGCTGCATTACCTCTCCGATGTCCTCGTCGGCGCGGTGCTCGGCATGCTGCTCGCCACCTTCGCCCTGGCCTTGCGAATCTCCGTGATGTGAGCAGGCCCGGGGGCCGAAACAGCGCGGCGTCCGCCCGCTTTGTCGATAATGGCGATATGTCCGAACGCATCATTCCCATCGTCGACCATCATTACGCTGCAAGCGTGCCGTCCGTCCCTCCCGACACCGGCAGCGCGTCGCAGCAGCCGACCGACCGCTTTCACCGCCCACTGCACGATTTGCGGATCTCGGTGACTGATCGCTGCAACTTTCGCTGCACTTACTGCATGCCGAAAGAGATTTTCGACAAGCACTATGAATTCCTGCCACATGCCGATCTGCTGAGCTTCGAGGAAATCACCCGCGCAGCCCGGGTTTTCATGGCTCTGGGCGTGCGCAAAATCCGGCTCACCGGCGGCGAACCGCTGCTGCGCAAAAACCTCGAACGACTGGTGGACATGCTGCACGGCCTGCGCACCCCAGAGGGCCTGCCGCCCGAACTGACGCTGACGACCAACGGCTCCATCCTCGCCCGCAAGGCGACCTTGCTCAAGGAAGCGGGGCTCGACCGTGTCACCGTCAGCCTTGACGCGCTGGATGATGCCGCCTTCCGTCAGATGAACGATGTCGACTTCCCCGTGGCCGAGGTGCTGCGGGGCATTGACGCCGCCCTGGCCGCTGGCCTCGGGCCTGTGAAGGTGAACATGGTGGTCAAGCGCGGCACCAACGACGCGCAGATTCTGCCGATGGCAGAACATTTCCGCGGCACCGGCGTGGTGCTGCGTTTCATCGAATACATGGATGTGGGCAACACCAACGGCTGGCGCATGGACGAAGTGCTGCCGTCGCAGCAGGTTATCGACCGCATTCACGCCGTCCATGCGCTACACCCGCTGGAGCCGCACAGCGCCGGCGAAACCGCCCAGCGCTGGGCCTACGACGACGGCGCAGGTGAGATCGGCGTGATTTCCAGCGTGACCCGCGCCTTTTGTGGCGACTGCAACCGCGCCCGGCTGTCGATGGAAGGCAAGCTCTACCTCTGCCTGTTCGCCACCCACGGCCACGACGTGCGCGCCCTGCTGCGCGGCAATCCGCGCAGCGGCTTGGCCCCGGTCAGCGACGAGCAGCTGCGCGCCGCGCTGGCGCAGGTCTGGACGGCGCGCGATGACCGCTATTCCCTGCTGCGCGGCACGGCAGCAGGCCTGGCCCAGCGCGCTGAACGCAGGGTTGAGATGTCTTACATCGGCGGCTGAAAACGACCATGTGCGGCATCGCCGGACGTCTGAACTGGAACGCGCCCATCGACCCCGCGCAGCTCGCCGCGATGATCGGCCAGCTGCATCACCGCGGGCCAGATCAGCAGGGGTTCTACAACAAAGGGCCGATCGGTCTGGCCCACGCCCGCCTGAGCATCATCGACCTGTCCGGCGGCGACCAGCCGATGTGCAACGAAGACGGCACGGTGTGGGTAGTCTTCAACGGCGAGATTTTCAATTACATCGAGCTGCGCGCCGAGCTGCAGCGCCGCGGCCATCGCTTCGCCACGCAGTCCGATACCGAAGTGCTGGTGCACCTGTATGAAGACCACGGCGACGCGCTGGTCGATCAGCTCAACGGCCAGTTCGCCTTCGCCCTGTGGGACGTGCCGCGTCAGCGCCTGCTGCTGGCGCGCGACCGCACCGGCATCCGGCCGCTGTTTCACACTCGCGTGCCGGGCGGTCTGGCCTTTGGCTCTGAGGTCAAGGCCTTGTTCGCCCTGCCCGAAGTGCCGCGCCGCCTCGACGCCCAGGCACTGGGCGAAGTCTTCACCTACTGGGCGCCCCTGCCGCCGCACGCTGTGTTCGAAGGTATCGAATCGCTGCCGCCCGGCCATGTGATGTCGGTCGATGCATGCGGCACGCAGACGCGCCGCTATTGGGATTGGAGCTTTCCCCCAGCCCCGATCGAAGACGACCGCTCGGCCGCCGCCTGTGCCGACGAGCTGCGCGACCTGCTGATCGACGCCGTGCGGCTGCAACTGCGCGCCGATGTACCCGTGGCCGCCTACCTCAGCGGCGGCCTCGATTCGTCCATCGTCACCACCCTGATCCGCCACTACACCGACACGCCGCTGCGCACTTTTTCCCTCACTTTCGACGATGCCGAATTCGACGAAAGCCCCTGGCAGCAGCAACTCGTGCGCCACCTGGGCACCGATCACACCACGGTGCACTGCACCCGCGCCGACATCGCCGCCGCCTTTCCGCGCGCCATCGCCCACACTGAGACGCCCATCGTGCGCACGGCCCCCGCACCCATGATGCTGCTGGCCGCCGGGGTGCGCGCGGCGGGCTACAAGGTGGCGCTCACTGGCGAAGGCGCCGACGAAGTCTTCGGCGGCTACGACCTGTTCAAAGAGGCGCGGGTGCGCCGCTTCATGGCCAGGCAGCCTGCGTCGCGCTGGCGCCCCCGTCTGCTCGAACGCCTCTACCCCTATCTCAAGCACTCACCGGCCGCCGGGCGCGCGATGACCGAACGTTTTTTCCGCGAGGGCGAAGCGCATTTCCGCGAGCCCTGGTTCGCCCACCTGCCGCGCTGGACCACCACGCGGCGCATCACCGGCTTTCTGTCGCCGCAGTGGCGCGCCGCAGCCACTGCGGCCGACCCCATCGCCACCATCGCCGCGCAACTCCCCGCCGACATCTCGCGCTGGGAGCCGTTGTGCCAGGATCAGTACATCGAGGCGCACACGCTGATGTCGGGCTATCTGCTGTGTTCGCAGGGCGATCGCATGGCCATGGCGCAGTCCATCGAGACCCGCTTTCCGTTTCTCGATCACCGGCTGATTGCCTTCGCCAGCCAACTCCCTCCGCGCTACAAACTCATGGGCTTGGTGGAGAAATACCTGCTCAAACGCAGTATGGACGGCCTGCTGCCCGACGCGCTGCGCCATCGCACCAAGCAACCTTACCGCGCCCCAGACAGTCAAAGTTTTTTTCACAACGGCGAACCCGTCGATTACGTGGCCGACCTGTTCAGCGCGGCGCGCCTCAAAGATGCTGGCTACTTCGACCCGCAGGCGGCGATTCGCCTGTTCGACAAGGCGCGCGCCGGAAAAGTCATCGGCTTTGGTGACAATATGGCCTTTGTCGGCATGCTCTCCACCCTGCTTCTGCACGACCAGTTCATCCGGCGCTAACCCTTCTCAAACCCGCGCTCCTCCATGACCGCAGCACCGTCCAGTTACGCCGCGTTGCCCGCCGATCTGCAGACCGATCGCAGCACCATCGTGTCGCTCTGGGTGAGTAATCTCGGACACCCCGAGCGCCGACAGGACAAATACGACTGGTTCTACCTGCGCAACCCCGCTGGTTTTCCGCAGGTGCTGCTGGCCCATTCTCCTTCCGAAAACGGCGAGGCTGTGGGCGTCATCGGCCTTGCAACCCGGCAGATGCGTCTGGCTGGCCAAGCCTTGAACGCGGGACTTCTGGCTGACTTCGGCGTGACGGCGGAACATCGCACGCTGTATCCGGCGATGCTGCTGCAAACGTCACTGCGCGATCGTTTTTTGCCGCAGTGCGGACTGATCTACGGCTTCCCCAACCCGAAGTCAGAACCTGTGGTCAAGCGCCTGGGCTACAAGGTGGCGGGGCGCATGGTGCGCTACGTTCGCGTGCTGCGCAGTGCCAACTATCTGCCTGCGCAAATCCCCCACCTGGTGCGCCGTGCCGTGGGGCACACCGCAGACTGGTGGCGGCATACCCTGCGCAGAACCCGGTACGCCCACGACTTTCATGGCCGGCGGACTCAATGGATGGACCAGCCCGATGCCCGCTTCGACGTGCTGTGGGGCGTGCAGAAAGACCCCGCCTTGCTCATCGGCTTGCGTGATCGCCGTTACCTAGCCTGGCGTTTCGAGTCGAAGCCCTGGAGAAAATTCCGCTTCCTGACCTTGAGCGCCAAAAACGACGGGCTCATCGGCTATGCCGTCTGTGAGGTCGTCGGCAAGGTGTTGCATGTGCGCGATCTGCTCTGCCACCCAGAACATCCGGACAGCCTGAATCTGCTCTTTGACACCCTGTTTCGCGACGCCTACGCCGACGGTCGCAGCAGCGTATCGTTTGAATTTCTCGGCCCTGCCAACATGCTGAGCAAATTGCATCAACTGGGCATGTTGGCGCGTGATGCCCGCAACGTGTTCTGCACCATGACGCCAGAACAAGCCCAGGCGCTCGAGCAGGCGCAGTGGTACCTCACCAGCGCCGACGAAGATTACTGAGAGCCCCTGGGCAGGGCTGCGACCGCCCGCGCCGAGAAAACTTTGGTCACATGCGCGACGTGCTCCGCCCGCAATCCCACGGAACTGTCCGCTCGTGTTGAGCACTCACTCTTCAAGACTTGTGCGCTTTTGGCACTCTTGAAGGAGAGAGAAGATGTCTCTGGCTGAACTGGTGCTCTACCTCTTGGCAATAGGCGTGATCGGGCTTGGCGCAGGGCTGCTGGTGCAGTTCTGGCGGGAGGCGCACTCGACGCCCCGCGATTCAACCCTCTAAGCGCCCCCAGGGCCGGGCTACGCCCAGCCCGCCCCCCATGGGGGTCAAGGAAACTTGGGGCGGCCCTGCGTTTCCTTGAGAACTCACAGATTTTCCGCACCCACGGCCTTGGCCCGTTCGCGAGTCTGCGCGAGTTGTTCGGGATCGGCGGCCACGGCCGTGTTCCACCCTTGCAGATGAGAGGCCAGCAGACTGCTGAAACCCTGCGCCCAGTGCGTCTCGGCGTTCAGGCAGTCGATGTAATGAAAGACCTTGCCGCCGCTGGACAGGAAGGCGTCTTTGCCCTCCATGGCGATTTCTTCCAGCGTTTCGAGGCAATCGACGCTGAAGCCCGGACAGGTCACATCAACCCGAGCCACACCCTCTTTGGCCAGTTGGCGTAGGGTGGGTTCGGTGTAGGGCTGCAACCACTCTTGCTTGCCGAAGCGCGACTGAAACGTCACCGCGTAATCAGCAGCTGCCAACCCCAGGCGTTCGGCGAGCAGGCGTGCCGTCTTGTGGCACTCGCAGTGGTACGGATCGCCCAGCTTGAGCGTGCGCGCCGGCATGCCGTGAAAGCTCATCACGAATTTGTCCGGCCGACCCTGTTGCTGCCAGTACGCCTCGATTTTTCGCGCCAGGGCCTCGATGTAAAGCGGCTCGTCGTGAAAGTGATTGAGCACCCGGAGTTCGGGCATGCGTCGGCTGCGCCGCATCCAGGCCGTCACTGCGTCCAGCGTGGAGGCCGTGGTTGCCGCGCAATATTGCGGATAGAGCGGCACCAGCAGGATGCGGGTGACGTTTTGCCTGGCCATCTCGTCGAGCACACTGGCCACAGACGGGTTGCCATAGCGCATGGCATAACGCACTTGCACATGATGACCAAGCCGAGTCATTTCGGCGGCAACAGCCTGCGCAAGGTCGGCCGTGCCCGACTGCAGGGGCGAGCCGCGCTCGGTCCAGACCGAGGCGTACTTGGCGGCGGATTTGGAGGAGCGAACCGGCAGAATGATGCCGTTGAGGATCAACCACCAAACCGGCTTGGGAATTTCGACCACCCGAGGGTCGCTGAGAAACTCACCGAGGTAGCGGCGCAAGGCCGATGCCGTCGGCGCATCGGGCGTGCCCAGATTGACGAGGAGGATAGCCGTTTGTGGTGCGGAGCCGTGCGAATACGCCGTGGGGTCGGACAAGGGCATGAGAACCTGAGTTCAGTGAGGATGGATCTGGAACATCACCGTGGGCGCGGTCGGGTCGGACGGCTTGGCGCCAAGGGTGATTTCGCCTTGGCCATGCAGCACGCACTCGTTGCGCCGCAGCGCCAGCGTGGTGTCATTGCCCGTGTAGCGCACCCAGGTGCCGTTACTGCTGAGGTCAGTCAGCATGAAATAGCTGCCGCGCCAGTCGATGCGCGCGTGTTGACGCGATACCCGCAGGTCGTTGACCGGGAAGTCCGCACCGGTCGTGCGCCCGATCACGATGGGCATCTGATCGGCGGCATAGTCCACGCTGGTATCGAGCCAGGCGAGATTGAGCAACTGGCTGCTGTAGTCGATGCGCGAGGGCACTTGCGGCATGGTCTGGCCCATGTCGACCTGCGCTTCCCAATCGACCTGATGCACCGGAACCGGCACGTCGTAGCCGCGCAGAAAAATAGCGCCGAGGCTGCGCAGGCGGGCCAGCAACTCCAGCGGCAGCGCTTCCATCACGGCGTCGCCGATGAGAATTTGACCGGTTCCAGCGGAGTCGGACAGGCGCGAGGCCGCATTGACCGGATCGCCAAAACAATCGCCCGGCGCCAGCACGACCACGCCACGGGCGATGCCGATCTTGAGAGGTAGTTTTTGCCGGGCGCCACTGGCATCGACCGCGCCCGAGGTGGAGCAGGTGCGCTGAATGTCGATGCAGGCGTTGAGCGCTGGGGTGTTGTGCTCGAAGGTGGCGAGTATGCCGTCCCCCAGCGTTTTCACCACATCGCCACCCGCCGCCTTGAAGCTGCGGGCCATGTTCGACACGACCTGTGTGACCAGCGCCGTGGCTTCGGTATTGCCAAGAGATTGGAACAATGCCGTGCTGCCGACGACATCGGCAAACACGATGGTGCGGACAGCCGTTTTTCGCGCGTTGGTCATGCCCGAAGTCTAGCGTGTGCGCCTGTCCGCCGTGTGGCGGGCAGGCGCGCGCGGATCAAAGCGTGTCGAGAAAGCTGCGCAGTTTGTCGGAACGGGTGGGATGCTTGAGCTTGCGCAGCGCCTTGGCCTCGATCTGGCGGATGCGCTCGCGGGTGACGTCGAACTGCTTGCCCACTTCTTCGAGCGTGTGGTCGTTGGCCATCTCGATGCCGAAGCGCATGCGCAGCACCTTGGCTTCGCGCGGCGTGAGCGAATCGAGAATCTCCTTGACCACGTCGCGCAAACCCGCCTGCATGGCCGCCTCGGTCGGCGCCAGCGTGCCCGAGTCTTCGATGAAATCGCCCAGGTGCGAATCGTCGTCGTCGCCAATGGGCGTTTCCATGGAGATCGGCTCGCGCGCGATCTTGAGGATCTTGCGCACCTTGTCCTCGGGCATTTCCATCTTCTCGGCCAGCACGGCGGCGTCGGGTTCGGTGCCCGTCTCCTGCAGATGCTGGCGCGAGATGCGGTTGACCTTGTTGATGGTCTCGATCATGTGCACCGGAATCCGGATGGTGCGCGCCTGATCGGCGATCGAGCGCGTAATGGCCTGACGGATCCACCAGGTGGCGTAGGTCGAGAACTTGTAGCCGCGGCGGTATTCGAATTTGTCCACCGCCTTCATCAGGCCGACGTTGCCCTCCTGAATCAGGTCGAGGAACTGCAGGCCGCGATTGGTGTATTTCTTTGCGATGGAGATGACCAGTCGAAGGTTGGCCTCGATCATTTCGCGCTTGGCTTCGCGCGCGGCCTGCTCGCCCAGGCTCATCTGGGTGTTGATTTCCTTGAGGTCGTCGAGCGGCACCACCACCCGGGTCTGGATGTCGAGAAGCTTTTGCTGCAGCTCTTTGATGGCCGGCACATTGCGGCTGAGGATGACGGAATACGACTTGCCAGAGGCCACATGCTTGTCCACCCACTTCAGATCGAGCTGATGACCGGGGAAGGACTTGATGAACTCCTCCTGCGGCATGCCGCAGCGATCGACCGCATAGCGCCGGATCTCGCGCTCATAGCGGCGCACTTCATCCACCTGCGCACGCAGCAGATTGCAGAGCTTCTCGACGGTTCGCGCGGTGAAGCGCACTTCCATCAGCGCGGCGGAAATCGCCTCCTGCGCCTTCAGGTAGCTGGCAGAACGGTAGCCGTCCTTGTCGTAGGCGCGGCGCATTTTCATGAAGGCGTCATGCACGTCGGCAAAGGCCTCCAAGGCTTTGCCCTTGAGTTCTTCGAGCTTCATGGAGGTGGCGCCGGCGCCGCCGTCTTCGTCTTCTTCACCGCTCTCGTCCAGCGAGTAGTCGACGTCTTCTTCGGCCACATAGTCGTCGGATTCGTCGTCCGACACCATGCCGTCCACCACTTCATCGACCGGCAATTCGCCGTGATGAATACGCGCCGCCATGGCCAGAATCTCGGCCACAGTCGACGGCGAAGCGGAAATGGCCAGCATCATCTGGCGCAGGCCATCTTCGATGCGCTTGGCGATGACGATTTCGCCTTCACGCGTGAGCAGCTCGACGGTGCCCATTTCGCGCATATACATGCGAACCGGGTCGGTGGTGCGGCCGAATTCAGCGTCGACGTTGGACAGCGCCGCTTCGGCCTCCTCCTCGGCTTCCTCTTCGCTCGACGCGGTCGGCCCATGCTGGTTGAGCAGCAGGGTCTGCGCATCGGGCGTGGTTTCGTACACCGCGATACCCACATCGTTGAGCATGGAAACAATGGTTTCCATCAACTCGGGATCGGCCAGATTGTCCGGAATGTGATCGTTGATTTCCCCGTAGGTCAGGAACCCGCGGGTCTTGCCCATCTTGATCAGGCTCTTGAGTCGCGCGCGCCGACGCCCCAGTTCCTCATCGGTGATGTTGGAGTCGTCATAGCCGAACTCCTTGAGCAGTTGCTTCTCACGGGCGCGCGAGGCCTTGCGCGTCTTGGGCACGGGCGCGGCGGCCACTTCTTCCACCACCTCGACTTCGGCAGCGAGATCGACTGCCTCCACCTCTTCACTCAGGTCTTCCGGCAAATCATCGGCCGACTCTTCCACCTTGCTCTTGCGGCCACGGCGCGCGGCAGGCGTCTCGGCCTCGACCGTCACAGCGCTCGCCTTGGGCGGACGACCCCGCTTGGGCGCTGGGCTGGTAACCGATGCGGTGGGCTTTGTCGCTGCCTTGGCCGCCTTGACCTCCACAGCAACCCCTTCTTCTGCCACCGCACGACGGGCCTTGCCGCGCGGCGCGTCCACAACGGGACGCACCTCGGCGGGACTCACCTCGGCGACCGCGGCCTCTTTGCGGGATGCGCCCCGCGGGGTGGGAGTCTGCGTTT
>NZ_JBYCKI010000281.1:0-7160 GCF_057473305.1 Thiomonas sp. TH-17 | reverse complement strand
GCCCGGCCGGCGGCATCCGCCCACTGGCCCACCCCAGCGCCCGGGTGCTGCACCAGCTTCAGACCAACGCCGCACTCATGCGCCAGGCCAATTTGCATACCTTTCCGGTGATGCTCTATCGCACCGCCAACGGCCGCGCCCACCTGATCGTCGGACTGTTGCCGGAAGATGCCATCGCAACCGTGCTGCGCAGCGCAGCCTGACGCAGTGCCGGTCTACTTCACGCTCGCGAGGATGTCCTTGAGCTGCTGCGCATCAGGCGGGCCGACGACGAGCATGGCGTCGCCCTGTTTGTCGCGGTAAAGCATGGTCGGCACGCCCGGCGATTTGGTGGCTTCGAGCAAGTCGTTGTTGGCGTTGAGGATGGCGCTTGTGGCGGGCAGTACCTTGCTGGCCGGGGCGATGCCGCCGCCCTGCCCGGTCGGCCCTTTGCCATAGGTGTTCTCGTTTTCGTGAAACGCTTTGAGACGGTCTGGCGCCTGAAGAATGGCGGCACCTTTGGTCACGCTGGTGGGGGTGAGCACGGCGACGGGCACCCAGCGAATCTCCAGTCCGTCCTTCCCCACCTTCGGGCGCAGGTTGGTGTAGAGCTCGTGGCAGTAGGGACAGTTGGCGTCGAAAAAGAGGTAGATCACTCGCGGCCCGCGGCCTTCGGTGATGATCGTGGCCTTGCCCATCTCACCGAGTACTTTGACGGCGTCGGGGTTCTGGGTCTGCTGGGCGCCGGCAAAGGGCGCCAGACCCATGACGCTGGCCGCGATGACGGCGGCAAAGGCAGTGCGCAACGCAGCGCGGCGGTTGAGAGTCATGCGGGGTCTCCTCGTCTTGTGGGATGTTTGTCGGCGCAGTATGCCGCAAACACAGCGCGCGCGCAGAAGGCCAGCCCGTCGTGCGCCTACGCTTACTTGGTCGACGCCATCTCCGCCTTGAGGCGGGCCAGATCGGCGTCCACCCCGGTGGAGGTGCGCAGCTTGTCGAGGGCTTTCTCGGTGCTGTCGCGCTGGTCCAGCGGATCGCTGAGGATGCCGGCCTCGGTCATGCCTTCCATGGCCTCGGCCTTGGCCTGCATCTGGGACGTCTTGTCCTGCGCGCGGCGCATGGCGTCGCCGGCATCGGCCAGACCCGTGCCCAGACCGGTGAGCGACTCGGACACGCCGACCTCGGCGCTGGCGGCCGCCATCTGGGTTTTCATCACCTCTTTCTGCGTGCGGAACTGTTCGATGCGGTCCTGCAGCTTGCTCTCGTAGGCGGTGAGCTTCTCGGCCTGGGCGGCCACGCTGTCGTGCGCCTGTTGCAGCGAGTCGATCTTTTGCTGCGCGGTCTGCTTTTCGCCTAAAGCGGCGCGCGCCAGGTCTTCGCGCTGCGCCTGCAGCGCCATGCGGGCGTCGGCTTCGGCCTTGTCGGCATCGTGCTTGGCGGCGGTCATCTGGTTTTCCAGCGAGATGCGTTCGGTGATCACATCGGCCAGGTGCCGCTTGGTGTCCTGCAGCGTAGTGATCATTTTTTCGTAAGACAGATCCAGCGTCTGCGCCGGGTCGTCGGCGTGGTTGAGAAAGGTGTTGACGCGGGCTTCGAGAATTTCGGCGGCGTGTTTGAACAGAGTCATGAGAGTTCTCCTTCAGGTCAAAGATCGTTCAGTCGTTCACTGGAATGACGAGTTGCGGGTTGAGCGCATCCACCAGCGCATCGGCCTGCTCCATCGCCTTCACCGCGGTGCCCACGGCGAAGAACTCGATGACATGCGGCTGCCAGTTGTGCGAGCCTTCGTGCAACTGCACGCCGGTGATGCCGTCGGCCTGCGCGGCGGCGGCTTCGTGCTGCATGCGCTCCATCGCCAGTTCGCGGGCGTCGTACATGGCCTGGGTGAACTGCGCCAGCTCCACGTTGTTGCCCAGATTGCCGAGCGAGCGCAGCGCACCCTGGTGAGCGACGTGATAGACGCACGAGCCCATGACCATTTCCATCGGCCGGTAGCCGGCCTTGAGCAGCATCCAGAAGTCCTGCCCTGACAGATCGGAGGTGAAGGGCTTGCCGTCCACGCCTTTGAAACCGGGATCGCCGGTGCGGTGCGCAATGGCGGTGCCGATGGCCATGAACTCCAGAATGTCCTTGTCCCACTCCATGCGCTTGACCTCCAGCCGCAGGCCAACCACGCCGTCGGCGCGCAGCAGAATGGCCTCTTGCTCCATGCGGCTCATGGCGAGTTCGCGCGCCTGATACATGGCTTGCGACAACACGTCCATCTCCATGCTGGTGGACCACTGGCCGTACTGAATGCCGAGGTGATAGACGCAGGAGCCGACCACCAGGCCCAGCGGCTCGAACCCGGCCTGGCGCACCATGACGAATTCGTTCACCGACAGGTCGGAGGTGAAGATGCCCTCATGGCTGCCCTGGGCGCGCAGGCCCTTGAGCCGCTCGACGGCGTGGGGCGCAAGTTGCTCGGCGGCGGAGGTTGCGGGAGTTTCGGTCTGGGGCAATGCGGTTCTATCGTTCATGATGGTTTCCTAGGGTTGGGAGCGAGGGGCTTCGAGCTGACGGTCGGCCAGGCTGAATGTGGGCGAGACGCGGGTGCGCAGCGGACGGTTGCGCTCGTAGGCCACGGCGGTGCCGATGGCGATGTAGCGGCACTGAAAGCGCGGGGGCTCGCCGCCATCGCCCTCCTCGCGCGTGAGTTCGGCGTATTCGGTATGCGCCAGCACCGAGGCGTTCAGCCGCTGGCCGTCGCTGCGCAGATGTTCGATGGCGCTCAGGCGCACATGCTGCTGAAAGGCCGAAAGCTCGCTCAGTTCGGCATTGCTCCACAGCGCACCGGCCTGATAGGCCGTCTGCGCCGAGGCGCTAAATGACGAACTGTTCATCATCCCGAACCCCGCGCCAAAGGCCGAGGCACGCGGCAGATACCAGTCGAAATGCGCGCCGATGGCAATGCCCACGGGCACCGCCCCGTCATCGAGCAGTCGCACGAAGTGCAGCGCCGACACCGTGGCCACCGCCGGGTCGGTGGAGGGCGGCAGACCGCGAATGCGCACAGCGGTGCCGGTGAGCGCGAAATCCACATCGTTCGCCCCCTGCCCGGCATGCGCCTGCAAGGTCACGTCGACCACTGCGTTGGCGCCCAGCAGCGCGGCCTCCAGCCGCAACCGGTCGAGGGCGTGATGCCAGCCGTCGTAGTGGCCGTCCGACCAGGAGTAGTCGAAGTGGTACCAGCAATTGCCGTTGACCATGCCGAGCGGCTCGATGCCGTGAATGCGCTGCGCCAGCATTTCCGCCGGGGTGGCGGTGCTCACCCAAGGCAGCTCGCGCCGCGCGGTGGCGGCCAGGCGGGCCTTGACGAATTCGGGCAGGTCATTGCCGGGCAGCGCCTCGGCCCAAGCCTGCTGCCGCGCCAGTTCATCGGCGCTGAGCGCACGCGGCGCGGCCAGAGTGTGGGCGGACGCGGTGAGCCCGTCCACCGCATGGCGCGCGTCCTGCGCGACGCTCTCGGCGCGCTGCTTCAAAGTGTTCCAGAGTGACATGTCGTGCTCCTCAATGCATCAGAAAATCATGCAGCGACTGGCTGGCGCGCTGCAGTTCGCCGGACTGCGAAAACAGCGCTGCCAGCAGGCTCTCCATCCACCCGGCCAGACTCAGTTCTTCGCGTTTGAGGATGACCCCGCCCACCACCCGGGCGCGCTGGGTGTGCACCCCGGAAGGATGGCGTTCGAGCAGGTAATGAAACGCCTCGGTGCGCACGGTGATGCTCTGCACATGGCTGGTCTTGGCGAACAGACCGTCGCGCTTGCGCACCACGTCCACCTGGCCCGGCAGATCGCCTTCGAGGCGCGCGGCGAGACCTTCGACAAAGGCCTGGATATCGGCGCTGGAGCGGCGGATCCAGGCGGCTTGCAGGTCGATCTGGTTGGCGTCGTCCGCGCCGGGATCGGTGTGATTCAGAGTGTCGTTCATGGGTGGGGAGAATGGTGATGAAACATTGAGGCCAGCCGGGGCGCGTGCCGCTGGGCCGCTGTTGTCTCGCTGGCGTTCAGGCACTGCTGCATGGCAGCGTGGGCAGCGTCGCGTAGTTGCACGGCGGCGGCGAACGCGTCGTCGGTACGTTGCGGACGAATCGGCGTGGTGATGGTCAGGCGCACCACATGCCAGTGCGGCAAGCGCTCTCCGTCGTGCAGCACCGCGCGGGTGCCGCGCAGAATCACCGGAACCACCGGCATGTCTGCCCGCACTGCGGCCTCGAACGGGCCGAGGTGAAAGCCGAGCAGGCCGGGATCGCGGCGGAAAGTGCCTTCGGGAAAAACGCAGAGCGACACGCCCTGCGCCGCCAGGGCGCTCAGGCGCTGTGCGGCCGCCACGCTGCCTTGCGCGTCGAAACGCTCGACAAACTCGGCACCCAGCCGCCGCAGGAAAAACCGCGCCACCGGGTTGCGCAACAGCTCGCGCTTGGCGACGAAGCGATACGGGCCGCGCAATGCCGCCAGCACCATCAGACCATCGAGATCGCTGGAATGATTGACCAGCAGCATGTGCGGCTGCTTCGGCAAGGCGTGCGCGCCCTGCACCTGCAGAGGCTGGCCGACGAGGCGCAGCAACAGGCGGGCGGCACCGTGGGCGAAGCGCCAGGCCCAAGCCGGTCTGGACAGCAGAGCCAGCACCGGCGCGATCAACAGCATCACCCCGACCAGCGCCAGCCACCACCAGGCGGCGTAGAGCAGATGCGCCGCTTGCGATAAACCGTGCCGCGCGCGCGCCGCTACGGCGCTGCGCGCCAGCCGCAGGAATTGCCGCCACACCGCGAGGGGCCGCGTGCCCATGCGGCCCGACAGCCACACTTGCCGCGTGGCGTCGCGGCGCAGCTTGCCGCTGGAAGTCTTGCGCACGGTGTGCAGCGGAGCCAACACCACCTCGTCGGGCGGCTCGCCCAGCACCTCGGTTGCGGTGCTCACGATGGCGGCTTGAAGCTGGTTGCGCGCGGCGGCGTCGGTTTCGCGGGTTTCGGCCAGCACCACCACGCGCTCGGTGCCACGGGCTTCGTCGGGCGCGCCGAACACCACCACGCAGCCTTTGCGCACCCCGGCCAGTTCGCCCACGGCGAGTTCGACTTCGTGCGGATAAATATTGCGCCCGCCGCGAATGATGATGTCTTTCACCCGGCCGGTGATGTAGATCTCGCCCTCGGCGCGGTAGGCCCGGTCGCCACTGTCGAGCCAGCCTTCGTGAAGCAGCTTTTGGGTCTCCAGCGGCCTGCGGTAATAGCCGCCGGTGGCCGACGGCCCCTGAAACTCCAGCCGTCCCTCCACCCGCTCGGCGACTTCTTCGCCCAGGTCGTCGAGCAGGCGCACGCGGTGCCCCGGAATGGCCTGGCCGCAGGCGACGAAGTGCAGCGCGTGCGGGTCGTTCGCGGCGGCGGGTTGCGCGTGGTGCGTTTGCTCGAACACGGCGCGATCAATCGCATCGACCACCGGCGGGCGCTGCAGCGACGACAGCAGCAGCGCCACCGAGTTTTCCGCCAGGCCGTACACCGGCGTCATGGCCTCCGGTCGAAAGCCATACGGCGCAAAGCGTGCCGTGAATCGGGCAAGGGTGTCGGGGCTCACCGGCTCGGCGCCATTGGCCGCCAGCCGCAGGGTGTGCAGATCGAGGCCTGCGATGTCGGCATCGGCCACATGGCGCAGGCAGAGTTCAAAGGCGAAATTCGGCGCCGCGGTATGCGTGCCGCCGTAGCGATGAATGGCCAAGAGCCAGCTCTGCGGTCGCCGCAGAAACGCCAGCGGCGACATCACCACCAGCAGGTTGCCGGTGTAGAGGCTGGACAGCCAGGCGCCGATCAATCCCATGTCGTGATACAGCGGCAGCCAGCTCACGAACACATCGCCGGGCTGGAGGTTCAGCACATCGTGAATGGCGCGGATATTGGCCAGCAGGTTGGCGTGGGTCAGCGCCACGCCTTTGGGGTCGCCGGTGCTGCCGGAGGTGTACTGGATGAAGGCAATGTCGTCGGCCGCCACCGTCACCGGCACGCGCGGCGGCAAAACCTCCGCATCAGCGGGGGGAGCGGTGTCGGTGATCACATGGCGCAGGCTGGGCGCCAGCGCTTCGAGCAGATGCGCCACCCGCCGCGCTTCGGGCACGGTGATCAGCGCGACCGCCTGCGCATTGGCCAGAATGCCGACATGGCGGCGCACATGATCTTCGATCTGCGACAGCCGCGCCGGCGGGTAGATGGGCACGGGCACCGCGCCTGCCAGCAGAATGCCGAGGTAGCGCGTGAAGTAGTCGGCGCAGGTGGGCAGCATGAGAGCCACGGTCTGCCGCGGCTGCACGCCCAGCGCCTGCAACTGTTGCGCCGTGCGCTGCGCGCCGCGCCACAGGTCGGCGTAGCTCAGCGAGAGTTCCTCGGGCTGCTGGCCATCCTGGGGTGAGGCGGTGTCATGGGGCTGCAGCAGCACGATCTGGCGGCGTTCTGGATGGCGCGCCAGATGCCACTGCAGCACGTCGAGCAAGGTCGCGGCCCGCTCGGGAGCGGCGGTCTCGTCGGCCTGGGGCGAGGCGCTGCGCTGCGGGGTCGGGTCTGGATTGTCGGTGGGCTGGGCTGGCGGATTGGTCTGCTCCAACTGCGGAGCGGGTTGCGATGGGGATGGTTGAGATGGCGCGGCCTGCAGCGCATGCAGCAGGTCGCGCGGCGTCTGCACCTGCTGCAGCAGATCGTCGGGCAGGCGCCGCTTGAAAGCGCGCTCCACCCGCAGCAGCAACTCCACCCGCGCCAGGCTGTCGAGGCCCAGATCGCGGTCGAGCGCGCTGTCGAGTTCCACCGTAGCCGCGTGTGCCCCGGCGCTGTGCAACTCGCCGTAAAGCGCGCGCACGACGTCCAGCAAACGCTGCGTCAGATCGTCGCCGTTCGACGGCCCCTGGCCATTCTCACTGCGTGCAGATTCCATGTCCGGCTCCCGCCAACCCGCGTTCGCCCTGCTGGCGCCGCGGGTTTTGCTTCACGCTCAATCATGGGCGATGGCTGTTGGATCGGCGGCGTCCAGAAAAGTGCGGAGCCTTAAGACTCGCCAAAGCGAAGCTAGTGCAGTGTTTCACGCTATCTG
Source organism: Thiomonas sp. TH-17 (assembly GCF_057473305.1). Lineage (NCBI taxonomy): Bacteria > Pseudomonadati > Pseudomonadota > Betaproteobacteria > Burkholderiales > Thiomonas > Thiomonas sp. TH-17. Next base: position 72 of record NZ_JBYCKI010000281.1, on the reverse strand, counting down.
GAACATAAAACCGCGTCTTTGCCGCCAGGGCGGCGTTGCCCATCCGCGCGATACCTACGGGTATCGCTGTGG
>NZ_JBYCKI010000280.1:0-7065 GCF_057473305.1 Thiomonas sp. TH-17 | reverse complement strand
TCGACGATGATGGCCTTGAGGCGCTTTTTCCAGTTGAGATGGCCTTGCACCGCCTGCCCCAGATAGAGCCCGTCGAAGTGGTCTTCTTCCGGGTCGATTTCGGGGGCCAGGTGAGTGTCGGTGGCGGGAAGCAGGCCGAGGTCGTGGCGGCGCAGCCAGGCGAGAAGTCCCATGAGTTGTCCTTTTTTCTGGGTGAGGTTGTGAACGCAACGTGCTGGGGCGGTTGCCGCCAGCCATGAGGAAGGACTTTAAAAATCAGGCTCCGGGCGGGTCTAGGAATGTGCGGGCCGCTTTACGCTTGTATTCAACAAAGCGTGAGTTTTTGCACAGAATGTCCGGCGCGCCGGAAAGCGCGCCGCCGATACGCCAGGTCACAGTTGATACATACTGGCCCTAGTTTGCGCGTTGACATCTGCTTAAAGTGCACCCATCCAAGTTTTGCTCCTCGTTGCTGTAAGGCTTGGCCAGGCGTGATGCGGTTGTACCCCGGATGACGCCGCCCCATTGAGCAGGGAGTGCACCGTGGTGCTGCGATCAAAGCGCCGGGGCGCTGAGGAAAAAACAAAGATGTGGAGACATCCTGCGGCGGCGTTTTGTTTCGCGGCTGCGCTGAAAACAAGCATCCATCGAATGTCGTACCGCCCGCGCCGAGTCAGGTTACGGGTGGCGCATGCAGTGCCGTGCAGACCGGTCGGTCGGTGCGGCGCCAATCCATCGCTGACTATTGAGATCGGCGAAGAAACCAACCTCGTGAGGAGCCAAATGAAACTTGCCAAAACCCTGATCGCTGCCGCCATTGGAATGGGCGCAGCCCACGCCGCATTCGCCATGAACGTGCCCGGCCCGCTGGTCACGCCCCAGTGGCTCAAGGCGCACCAGAGCGACGTCACCGTCATCGATATTCGTGGCGGCGGCAGCATGAAAGCGTATGACGAAGAGCCGGTCATGGGCAAAGACCATTTTGTGAAAAAGAGCGGCGGCCATATCGCGGGCGCCGATCTGGTGAACTTCAACGACATCCGTCAAGAGCGCACGGTCGACGGCGTCAAGCTCAAGGCCATGATGCCTACTGCTGAATACTTCGCCAAGGTGATGGATGCGGCGGGCGTGAACAGCGGCAAGCCCTACGTCATCGTGCCCACGGGCAACGCCGTGTTCGCAATGGACCGCGGCACTCGCCTGTATTTCCAGATGCGTTACTTCGGCGTGCCCGCCGACCAGATCGCCATCCTCAACGGCGGCACCAATGCCTGGATCAATGCCGGCAATCCGGTGAGCATCAAGCCCGCGCCCAAGAAAATGGGTAACTGGAAGGCGACTGGAGAAGACAAGGCGCTGCTGGCCGGTCTGAATGATGTCAAGGAAGGCGAGAAGAGCGGCACCGAGCAATTCATCGACGCCCGCCCCACCGCCCAGTACCTGGGCATCGCCAAGAAGCCGATCAACAAGACGGCGGGCCATCTGGCCGGCGCCAAGTCGTTCCCGATCGATGCCATCGTCAAGGATGATCATGGCGCCGCCATGTTCATGAGCGCCGCCGACTACAAGAAGATCTTCCACGACTTCAACATCAGCGACAACGCTCCCACCACCACCTACTGCAATACCGGCCACTTGGCCTCGGGCGCCTGGTTCGTGGTGCATGAAATTCTCGGCAACAAGAATTCCAAGCTCTACGCCGGTTCGATGAACGAGTGGACCAACCTCGGCAACCCGACCGTTGGCCTGCCTGGCTGAGCGCTGCGCCGAATTTGAAAACCGGCCTCGCGCCGGTTTTTTTACGTCTGCGCCAACTTGCGTCTGTGGCGCGGGGGCGCTCAAATGGCGGCCCGATCCCTCTCTTGCGGTACGCACTCTGAAACCTCAAAGCCCGCTTTTGGCGCATTCCCCCTCGGCCATGTCGGCTGGCGACCGGCGGGTGATCTTCGCCTCTTCCCTCGGCACGGTGTTCGAGTGGTACGACTTCTACCTCTACGGCTCTCTGGCGGCCATCATCGCCCGGCAGTTCTTCGCCGGGCTCGACGCGGGTTCGGCGTTCATTTTCGCGTTGCTGGCCTTCGCCGCCGGGTTTATCGTGCGGCCTTTTGGCGCGCTGGTGTTCGGCCGTCTGGGCGACATGATCGGGCGCAAATACACCTTTCTGGTCACCATCCTGATCGTGGGCCTGTCGACCTTCATCGTCGGCGTGCTGCCCAACTATGCGGACATCGGGGTGGCCGCGCCGCTCATCCTCATCGTGCTGCGTTTGTTGCAGGGGCTGGCGCTGGGCGGTGAGTATGGCGGCGCTGCCACTTATGTGGCCGAGCACGCGCCGCAAGGTCTGCGCGGCGCTTACACCGCGTGGATTCAGACCACCGCCACGCTCGGGCTGTTGCTGTCGCTGCTGGTGATACTGGGCACGCGCACGCTGCTCGGCGAAGCCGATTTCGAGGTCTGGGGCTGGCGCATTCCCTTTCTCGCGTCCATTTTGCTGCTGGGCATTTCGGTGTGGATTCGCCTCAAGCTCAACGAGTCTCCGGCTTTCGTGAAAATGAAGGCCGAGGGCAAGGCCTCCAAAGCGCCGCTGACCGAGGCTTTCGCCCGCTGGGGCAACCTGAAGTACGTCATTCTGGCGCTGCTCGGGCTGGTGGCCGGTCAGGCGGTGGTCTGGTACACGGGGCAGTTCTATGCGCTGTTTTTTCTTAAGCAGACGCTCAAGGTCGATGCGGTCACCGCCAACCTGCTCATTGCCGCGGCTTTGTTGATCGGCACGCCGTTCTTCATTGTGTTTGGTGCGCTGTCCGACCGCATCGGCCGCAAGCCCATCATTCTGGCGGGCTGCCTGATCGCGGCGCTGACTTATTTCCCGCTGTTCAAGGCGCTGACACACTATGCCAACCCCGCGCTATACGAGGCGGTGCAGAGCTCGCCAGTCACGCTCACCGTCGATCCCTCGCAGTGCACCTTCCAGTTCAACCCCACCGGCACGGCCAAGTTCACCTCGTCGTGCGACATCGCCAAGCAGATGCTGGCGGCCAACTCGGCCAACTACAACACGGTGTCTGGTACCGGCCCGGCGGTCATTCAGATTGGCGACAAGACCATCACTGTGCTGGGCGCCAAGGACTTGCCGCCGGACGAATTCAAAGCCAAGGAAGCCGCGTTGAAAAAGGAAATCGGCGCCGCGCTCAAGGCTGCGGGCTACCCGGCCAAGGCCGACCCGGCGCAAATGAACACGCCGATGGTGATCGCCATCCTGGCGCTGCTGGTGATCTTCGTCACCATGGTGTACGGGCCGATTGCGGCGGCGCTGGTCGAGCTGTTCCCCACCCGCATCCGCTACACCTCGATGAGTCTGCCGTATCACATCGGCAACGGCTGGTTCGGCGGCCTGCTGCCCACCATCGCCTTCGCTCTGGTGGCGCAGAACGGCAACATCTATTACGGCCTGTGGTACCCGGTGATCATTGCTGCGGCCACCTTTGTCATTGGCCTGTTCTTCTTGCCTGAGACTAAAGACCGCGACATTTACGCCGAGGATTGAGGGGCACAGCGCTTTGTGCGTTGAACTCAGGCAGCAAATAGAGGAGCGCCGCCAGCCTATGGCGGCGCGTTGCGCCAACGCCGGTCAACCAGGATAAGTGACTTGATCCAATTGTCTCGGAGCTGCAACGAATCCGTCGAGCTCTACTCGACGCGGCTCAACGTCCTCGCTGAAACTGGTCAAGAAGTCGCTCGCGCCACAGGGCGAGAATGTCGCTTCGCGTGAGCATGCCGATGACCCGACCAGAGCCATCACCCGCTATCACAGGAAGGCGTCCTATGTCATGGGCCGAGAGTTTCAAGATGGCCTCAGCAAGGGTGGTTTCCATGTTCACGCACACGGCGGAGCCTCTGACCAGGCTTCCCAATTGCTGCGTGGCGTCAATGTCAGCGCCATACAAACTTTTGCGCGTGATCACGCCAAGGGCCGCGCCGTTTGCATCGACGACGGCGTAGCCCTGGTGATGACTTCCCGGCGCGTGAGTGTCTAACCAAGCCCGCACTTCGGCCACACTTTGAGTTGCCAGCAATGTGACCGGCTTGAGGCTGGCGTAGTCGCTCACGCGGGCCTGCGTCAGTGGATCGGCTTGGTACGTATCGGGTACATGCAGCCCGCGGCGGCTGATTTTCTCGGTCATGATGGTTTGACGCATCATCAGACTGGATACGAGAAAAGCTGTGCCGCAACCTATGAGAAGTGGGAGCAGCCCTGCTACCTGCCAAGTGGTTTCCAGGGCAAATATCACGGACAAGAAGAGGGCGCGGGAAGAACCCGCGAAAATGGCGGCCATCCCCACCAGAGCGGCCAGGTTTGGGCTCAGGCCGAGTTGCGGGAACATGACGGCGCTGATATGGCCCAGAGCCGCGCCCAGGCAGGCGCCTATGGTCATCAATGGAGCCAGCGTGCCGCCCGAGGTTCCACTACCCAACGCGATGGTCCACGAAACCAACTTGGCCGCACCGAGCAGCCAAAGTGCAGGACCGAGGAGATTGCCTGAAAGCGCGTCCGTGATGTTGCCGTATCCCACGCCCAAGGTTCTCGGTTGCCACCAACCAATCAGGCCTACCGCCACCGCGCCTATGGCGGGCCACCACATCCAGTGGACTGGCAAATGATCGAATGCATCTTCCACCGCATACACGCCTTGGGTAACAAACACAGCAACCAGTCCGACCACAGCCCCCAGGGGTACGCAGGCCAGTAACGCCGGGGCTTGCGGCCAAGCCAGCGGTGGCATGACAAAAAACGGCGTAGCGCCTACGAACAGCGTGCGCATGATTTCAGCAGAAACGCAGGCGGCCAGCACCGGCAGCAACGCGGCTGGGCTGAACTCGAACAGCAGCAATTCGATCGCGAGCATCATGGCAGCCAGTGGCGTGCCAAACACGGCTGCCATGCCTGCGGCTGCGCCTGCGGCCAACAGCACCTTGCGCTCGTTGGGGGCGATGGAGATCCATTGACCCACCACCGAACCCAAGGCGCCGCCCGTGGCAATGATCGGCCCTTCGGCGCCAAATGGTCCGCCAGTGCCAATGGAAATAGCCGCTGACAGAGGTTTGAGAAAGAGCACGCGCAGCGAAATGCGGCTGCGGTTGACCAACACCTGCTCCATGGCTTCCGGGATGCCATGGCCGCGAATGGCGGCAGATCCGTATCGCGCCATGACACCTACGATGAGGCCGCCGATGATGGGTACGCCAATGATCCAAGCGCCCAGTACGGTGTCCGTTGGGCTGACCAGACTCCAGCCGATGCGGCCCTGGAAGCTAAGGTGTGTGACGAGCCCGATCAGCGCCATGAGCAGTTGTGCAATCAACTCTGCCGCGACGCCGATCCCTAACGCCAGCAGCAAAATGAACACAGTCCGCGGGTGGATTCCGCCGGGAGCGCGGTTCAAATCCTCCGTTCCGATAGATAGTTGATCGGCCGGTTGTATGGGCAGGTTTTTGTGGGGTGATCTAGTAGAAGCGGGGCTCATGAAATGGTGGCACAGACTGAGGGTGCAGAGCTGATTCGAGAAAAGAAAAACGACAAAGCAACAACTATATCTCGAGCGTTCAGTACAGCAGAATACGAAAGATCAGTGAAATTTGATGTGTCAAAGTGTGGCGAAACCTGTTGCCGATCAAGTGGTCTTGCTTTGGCGTGTCAACATCGCGCCTGAGTTTTCGTTAACCATCCATGTTCATCAAATCGATCAAACGCATGCGATTTCTCTCCCTTTGGCGCGATCACAAAGTAATCGCCGGGGTGTTGTCTGCTTTCATGGTGCAGCTGATGCTCCCCGTTAACGCGCAACCGGTCCCGGAATTCGTCCATTTCCAGGCGGAATGGCGCGTCACTCTGAAAAGTGACGGTCAAGGCACAGACTCCCGCGGCGCGCAATTGCTGGTCTTGCTCGGTGGGCTGGGCGGGCAAGAGGGCGTGGCCACCGCGCAAGACCAAGTGACCTGGCCTGCGCAGGGCACCGGCGCCTACCGCATCGACAGCACCCTCACGCCGCGGGGTGCGCTCGCCGTGTTGCTGCGTCGGCTGCACTGGGTGCGCGGTGCAAGCGGTGAAGTACGTGACGGCAGGCCCGAGCTGCTCTCGGCAAGCAATCAGCGTGGGGATAGCCCGGCCACGCTGATGCAGATTGAGCAGGGGCGTATGCAAGTGACGACTGCGCCACAGGCGGCCTCTGCCCCGCCTGCACCGACTACGCCAACCCAGCCCGCGCCGCCCGGGCTCACCGATCCGTTGACGCTGAGCTGGGGTTTCCTGCAGCGCCCGCTGCCTACCCGCGCCTTCACCGTGCCCCTACTCATTAATGACAAGGTGCAGACGGCCCACATCACGCCGCAGCGCACCACGCTGAAATGGCAGGGCCAAGAGGTGGCGTGCACTGTGCTCGATGCCCATAGCGAACAAAGCAGCGCCACTTTGCGCATCTGGCTACGGCAAAGCGACGGCCTGCCGCTGCAGGTCGAACTCGGTATGGGCGACCGCTACGGGCTCGACGTGGTGCAGACTCTGGCGGCAGTGCCCGATGGGCTGCCTGCTGCGCGCCCTCAGCGTTGAGCCGCGCACTACCCGGAGGCGCTACGCTGTGCCTATGAACGAGAACGGCACAGATGACGACAAGGCGCCCCAGCTACCCGCCGATACGGCGAGGGTGCGCTTGCAGATCAAACAAGGTACGGCGCTCGGGCCCGGCAAGGCCGCCTTGCTCGAAGCGCTGGAGCGCACAGGCTCGATTTCAGCCGCCGGACGCGCGCTCGACATGAGCTACCGCCGCGCCTGGCTGCTGATCCACAGCGTCAATCAGGCTTACAAAGAGCCGCTGGTCGAAGCCTCCAAGGGCGGCGCGGGCGGCGGCGGTGCGCAACTCACGCCGCTGGGGCGCGAGGTGCTGTCGATCTACCGGCGCATGGAACGCAAGGCGCTCAGGGCCATCCAGCCCGATCTCGACGTGCTGCAAAAACTGCTGCGCGAGTGAGGTTTCGGGGATAGTCGTTTCAGTGCGGCCAGCACATCAGATGCTCGGCGCGCAGATGGGCCAC
>NZ_JBYCKI010000279.1:0-19721 GCF_057473305.1 Thiomonas sp. TH-17 | reverse complement strand
CTTGGCTAATATCGCCGCTTAAGGGAAGAAAACTGGTTACCGCATGCGATACGGTTAAACCCAATAGTGCTTCATCGGAAACTTTATCTACAATTTCCACAGCAAGGCTAATGCCTGCTCGTGCAATGCGATTTGCACCCTTCTGAAATCTATGTATAAGCAATTCAGAAAGGAGATCATAATCCGCTGGCCTTTCGGTAGAAGCTGCTGTCTTTTGCGCTTCAACAAGGAGCAGCTGAAAACTAGGATCGGCAAACGCCTCCAAAGCACCTTCAACTTGAGCCATTTTAGGCATTAGCCTATTCTCAAAATCTATAACTCTAGAATTTGCGATATTTAGGGCTTCTTGAGAGTAGTCCCTTCTCAATTGCAAATTCATTTCCTGATATATTTCTCTTGCACGTTTTTCATCAATGCCAACATGCACCACCATTTGTTGTGCTTGGAGATTGGTGGAACCATCTCCACCTTTTTGGCTCTGGCTATTTATCATTCTTGTCGTCACCAATTTTCAAATCTCTACCGACTTGTATATTTGTTGATCTATCCCCACCGTTTTGAATTTGCTTGCTTCGTCGGCCAGAAGACAACCAACCAATTATTGCAAGTGGTATTGCAATGGCAACTCCACTAAACAGCCACTCTTTATTTTCAACTATCCATTCCATATGAGCGCTCTCTCAGTACGACGTATAACGCCCAGGTTAACCGGCGCCGGAGCGCGAAACGCGTAGGGCACCAACACTGGCCATAAAAATGGCGAAGCCATGGCCAGTGTTGGCGTCCGCGTTGAACCGACAGTTAGGCTGGTGAGCGAAGGCAGGGCCTTCACCCCGACTATGTGAGATTTGAGTTTTAAATAGAGCGCACGCATTAAATGCTTGCGCACCAAACGGGTGTTTTCCGCGATATTTCTTCATAGTGAATCAATATGAGAGAGTGCCACTTGGATAGCAGATTGGATCGCTTTTTTCGCTTGAGGGCTATTTTTCCAGCATGTTGAGCCAGTCAATTCCGCACCTCTATTAAGTATGTCGCTTGAATCTGCATACGCCAAGGCCTCCAGTGAGAAGATCCCCATCTGTTCCAAGCGCTCGATAACCTTGAGGCCAACTCCTTTGGCCGATAGCAGAATCCGCTTTTCTTCTTCGGTGAAGTGCATACCTTTTCCATAAGTGAAGCCTAACGTAATGTATCCCGCAATCCTTGCCAAATAAACTGACCGTTGCGGGATATTCTGGTCAGCACCTGCTCTGCAAAGCCGCTTGCAGCTTAGGTTCCGCGCGATTGGGCTGTACAAAAAAACAGATATAAACAAACCATGAAACCCGGCAAGCCCGTCCTGCAGTCGGTGCGCTTGCTCGATCAACTGCGCGAGGGAGGAGAAATGGAGTCAGGTCTACACCCGTAGCACTCCCGAATCATTCATTCCTTTGGCTGAGTCTATCCCCTGCCCCGCTCACCACCCGCGCCGTACTTGAAACACTCGCATCAAAAAGTAAAACGCCCCGAATAACGGGGCGTTTTAATGAACCGATGCTTGAGAACGTCAGGCCGCGGCGTCCTCAGCCTCTTTTTTCTTCGGTCTCGGCTCGGGCGGGGTGATGTCGAGTTTGATTTTGTCTTTCTCGGCTGCCGCTTCGTCAATATCCACCGACACCCGCCCACCATCGACCAGACGGCCGAACAGCAGTTCGTCGGCCAAGGCGCGGCGCAGGGTGTCTTGAATGAGGCGCTGCATGGGCCGGGCGCCCATGAGGGGGTCGAAACCGGCCTTGGCCAGGTGCTTGCGCAGGGCGTCGGAGAAGGTGATGTCGACCTTCTTTTCGGCCAGCTGGGCTTCGAGCTGAAGCAGGAATTTGTCGACCACGCGCAGGATGATGGTTTCGTCCAGCGGCTTGAAGCTGATGGTCGCGTCGAGCCGGTTGCGGAACTCGGGGGTGAACAGGCGCTTGATGTCGGCCATTTCGTCGCCCAGCTCGCGCTTGGTGGTGAAGCCGATGGTGGATTTCTGCATGGCTTCCGCGCCGGCATTGGTGGTCATGATGAGAATGATGTTGCGGAAGTCGGCCTTGCGTCCGTTGTTGTCGGTGAGGGTGCCGTTGTCCATGACCTGCAGCAGCACGTTGAACACGTCGGGGTGGGCTTTCTCGATTTCGTCGAGCAGCAGCACGGCGTGCGGCTTCTTGGTCACGGCCTCGGTGAGCAGACCGCCCTGGTCGAAGCCCACATAGCCGGGCGGCGCGCCGATGAGGCGCGAGACGGTGTGGCGCTCCATGTATTCCGACATATCGAAGCGAATGAGATCGACGCCCAGAGTGAACGCCAGTTGCTTGGCCACTTCGGTTTTGCCGACGCCCGTGGGGCCGCTGAACAGAAAGGCGCCGATGGGTTTGTCGGGTTTGCCCAGGCCGGAGCGCGCCATTTTGATGGCGGCGGCCAACGCGTCGATGGCGGCTTCTTGCCCGAACACGACGTTTTTCAGGTCGCGGTCGAGGCTCTTGAGCTTGGAGCGATCGTCAGTGGTGACGCTGTGCACCGGCACGCGGGCGATCTTGGAGATGATCTCCTCGATCTCGATCTTGCCGATGGTCTTTTTCTGCTTGCTCTTGGGCAGGATGCGCTGCGCCGCACCGGCTTCGTCGATAACGTCGATGGCTTTGTCGGGCAGATGGCGGTCGTTGATGTACTTGGCCGAGAGTTCGGCCGCGGCCGACAGCGCCCCCGGCGAATACTTCACGCCGTGATGCTCTTCAAACCGAGACTTGAGGCCGCGCAGAATCTCGACGGTCTGCTGCACGCTGGGCTCGACCACGTCGATCTTCTGGAAACGGCGCGAGAGCGCAGCGTCTTTTTCGAAAATGCCCCGATACTCGGTGAAGGTGGTGGCGCCGATGCAGCGCAACTGACCCGACGACAGCGCCGGCTTGAGCAGATTGCTGGCGTCGAGCGTGCCGCCCGAGGCCGAGCCGGCGCCGATGAGGGTGTGAATTTCGTCGATGAACAGCACGGCGTGCGGCTTGTCCTTGAGCTGCTTGAGCACGGCCTTGAGGCGCTGCTCGAAGTCGCCGCGATACTTGGTGCCGGCCAGCAGCGCGCCCATGTCGAGCGAATAGACCACGGCGTCTTCGAGAATGGCCGGCACCTGGCCTTCGGTAATGCGCCAGGCCAGGCCTTCGGCAATGGCGGTCTTGCCCACACCGGCTTCGCCCACCAGCAGCGGGTTGTTCTTGCGGCGGCGGCAAAGAATCTGAATGACGCGCTCGACTTCATGCTCACGGCCGATAAGCGGGTCGATCTTGCCCTGCTGCGCCAGCGCGTTGAGGTTGAGGGTGAACTGGTCGAGCGGCGATTCCTTGCCCTCTTTCTCGTCCCCGCCGTCGTCACTCGGCGCCGAAGCCGACTTGGCCGGTTCGACCGGCTCCGACTTGCGAATGCCGTGCGAGAGAAAATTCACCACATCGAGCCGGGTGACGCCCTGCTGGTGCAGGTAGTACACCGCGTGCGAATCTTTCTCGCTGAAAATGGCCACCAGCACATTGGCGCCCGTCACCTCTTTCTTGCCGTTGGAGGTGGATTGCACGTGCATGATGGCGCGCTGGATGACGCGCTGGAAGCCCAGCGTGGGCTGGGTGTCCACATCGTCCGAGCCCGGCACGATGGGGGTGTTTTCCTTGATGAACGCGGTCAGGCTCTTGCGCAGATCGTCCAGATTGGCCGAACACGCGCGCAGCACCTCGGCGGCGGAGGGGTTGTCGAGCAGGGCCAGCAGCAGATGCTCGACGGTAATGAATTCGTGGCGCTGTTGGCGCGCCTCGACAAAAGCCATGTGCAGGCTGACTTCCAGTTCTTGCGCAATCATCACGAGCCTCCTAAATGGCTTCCATTACACACTGCAAAGGATGACCGGCCTGACGGGCCGCGCCGATCACCTGTTCCACCTTGGTGGCCGCAATATCGCGGGTGTAAACCCCGCATACGCCGCGACCATCCTGGTGCACTTTTAACATGATTTGCGTCGCCGTTTCGCGGTCTTTATTGAAATAGTGCTGAATCACGACAACCACGAATTCCATCGGCGTGAAGTTGTCGTTGAGCAGGATGACCTGATACATCGCCGGCGGCTTGAGCCGCAGCGTCTGGCGCTCAACAACGACGGCGCCGCCGTCTGCTGGAGGGGGGGAATGGGAAGCTGACATGCGCAAAATTGTAGGGAGGTCTGCTGCCGTCTGTTGTCGCCAAGGGTAATTCCACAAGGTGGGCCGAATAACAAAGAACCGCAGCCTAGCCACCCATCTGCGGTGGGGCTGGCAGAAAACAAGAGCGGATGATCCCTCGCTCGCAACCCGCATAAAAAAAGACCACCGGGGTGGTCTTTCTGGCGTCAGCAACGAGGGTCACATGTGGTCGAGTCACATGTGGTCGATCATCACCTGCCCGAAGCCGGAGCAGCTCACCTGCGTGGCGTCGGGCAGCAGGCGGGCGAAGTCGTAGGTCACCTGTTTGGACAGGATGGATTTTTCCATGCTGGCGATGATGCGATCAGCCGCCTCCACCCAGCCCATGTGGCGCAGCATCATCTCGGCGGAAAGGATTTCCGAGCCGGGGTTCACATAGTCTTTACCGGCGTATTTGGGCGCGGTGCCGTGGGTGGCCTCGAACATGGCCACGCTGTCGGAAAGATTGGCGCCCGGCGCAATGCCGATGCCGCCCACCTGGGCCGCGAGCGCGTCGGAAACGTAGTCGCCGTTGAGGTTGAGGGTGGCGATCACGTCGTACTCGTCGGGGCGCAGCAGGATTTGCTGCAGGAAGGCGTCGGCAATCATGTCCTTCACCACGATGTCCCGGCCGGTCTTGGGATTTTTGAAGCTCATCCACGGCCCGCCGTCGAGCAACTGGGCGCCGAATTCCTTGCCCGCCAGGCCATAGCCCCAGTCGCGGAAGGCGCCTTCGGTGAACTTCATGATGTTGCCTTTGTGCACCAGAGTGACCGATTTACGGTCATTGTCGATGGCGTACTGCATGGCCTTGCGCACCAGCCGCTCGGTGCCCTCGCGCGACACCGGCTTGATGCCGATGCCCGAAGTTTCGGGGAAGCGGATTTTTTTCACCCCCATCTCGTTGATGAGAAAGTTGATCACTTTCTTGGCCCCCTCCGACTCGGCGGCCCATTCGATGCCGGCGTAGATGTCTTCGGAGTTCTCGCGGAAGATGACCATATCGGTCTTCTCCGGGTGCTTGACCGGCGAGGGCACGCCCTGGAAATAGCGCACCGGACGCAGGCAGACATAGAGGTCGAGCTCCTGCCGCAGCGCCACGTTGAGCGAACGGATGCCGCCACCCACGGGGGTGGTCAGCGGGCCCTTGATCGACACCACGTAGTCGCGCAGGATTTGCAGGGTGATCTCGGGCAGCCAGACGTCAGGGCCATAGACGCGCGTCGCCTTCTCACCGGCGAAAATTTCCATCCAGGCGATCTTGCGCTTGCCGCCGTAGGCCTTCTCAACCGCCGCGTCCACCACCTTGATCATCACCGGGGTGATGTCGAAGCCCGTACCGTCACCCTCGATGTAGGGAATGATGGGATGGTCGGGAACGTTGAGCGAAAAGTCCGGGTTGACCGTGATTTTTTCGCCTTCGGGTACGCGGATGTGTTGATCCATGAGGGGTCTCCTTCGGTAGTTACCCGAGCATTCTATGCCTCGGCAATGGTGGAACGAAACAGTCTTGTATATGACATAAGAGTGGGTTTTGCGCGGCTCAAGCCAAATCGGCGTGTGCCGCTCGATATTGCGCCTGATGCTGCTTCCAGGCGTCGTGCAGCGCCTTGGCGGTATGCCCCGGCGCATCGGCTTCGAGGAAGTCGGCCGTCGGCCCCTGCATCACCAGCCGCCCGCCGCCCTTGCCGCCTTCAGGGCCTAGATCGATCAGCCAGTCGGCATTGGCCATCATGTCGAGGTCGTGCTCGATGACCACCACGGTGTGGCCGCTGTCGGTCAGGCGGTGCAGCACCCGGATGAGTTTTTCGGTATCGGTCTTGTGCAGACCGACGGTCGGCTCGTCGAGCACGTACACCGTCGGCCGGGTTCCGGCGGTGGCCAGCTCGGTGACCAGCTTGATCCGCTGCGCCTCACCGCCCGACAAGAAGGGGCTGGGCTGGCCGAGTTGCAAGTACCCCAGCCCCACGTCCTGCAGCAATTGCAGGGCGTGGTGGATTTTGCGGTGCGCCGCGAAAAACTCGACGGCTTCGTCCACTTCCATCTGCAGCACCTCGCCGGCGTTGCGGCCGCGCAGCCGCACCGCGAGCGTTTCGGGGTTGAAGCGCAGGCCGTTGCAATCGGTGCAGGGCACGGTGACGTCGGGCAGGAAGTTCATCGCCACCTTCACCGCGCCCTGCCCCTCGCAGGTCGGGCAGCGGCCGGGGCCGGTGTTGAAGGAGAAACGGCTGGCGGAATAGCCGCGGATGCGCGCTTCTTCGGTGTCTGCAAACAACTGGCGGATGCCGTCCCAGAGGCCCAGATAGGTGGCGGCGCAGGAACGGGGCGTCTTGCCGATGGGGGCCTGATCGACTTCGAGCACGCGCTCCAGACCCTCCCAACCCGTCAGGTCGCCCGCGTCCTCAATCTCGCCCGCATCGCCCGCGAGCCGCTGACGCAGCGCGGGCACCAGAACTTCGCGGGCCAGCGTGGATTTGCCCGAACCCGACACGCCGGTGACGACGGTGAGTCGACCGCGCGGAAACTGCGCGCTCAAGCCCTGCAGATTGTGCAGATGCGCGCTGCGCAGATGCAAGGCGGGCTGGTCGGCCTGGGTGATCGGGCGCGGCTGCAAGGGCCAGGGCATGGGATCGCGCAGGCTGCGCGCGGTGGCCGTGTCGGCATGGGCCATGACCTCCGCCAGCGCGCCGCTGGCCACGACCTGACCGCCGCGCCGCCCCGCCCCCGGGCCGATGTCGATGAGATGATCGGCGCGGCGCATGGTGTCTTCATCGTGCTCCACCACCACCAGCGTGTTGCCCTTGGCCTTGAGCAGGGCCAGCGCGTCGAGCAGGATGCGGTTGTCCCGGGGATGCAGGCCGATGGTCGGCTCGTCGAGCACGTAGCACACGCCGCGCAGATTGCTGCCGAGTTGCGCCGCCAGCCGGATGCGCTGCGCCTCGCCGCCGGAGAGCGTGGGCGCGCCGCGGTCGAGCCCCAGATAGCCGAGGCCCACCTGCTGCATGAAGGCCAGGCGCGAACGGATTTCACTCAGCGCGTCGCGCACGATCTCGGCCTCGCGCGGCGTGAGCGCCAGGGCGCCGAACCAGGCGGCCGCGGCATCGATATCGCGCGCGGCCAGTTGGGCGATGGACTGATCGCGCAGCCGAACCGCCAGACTGTCGTGGTTCAGCCGCGCGCCGTGGCAGCTCGGACAGGTGGACGGAACGCCCGTTTCGGCAACGGGTGCGGCCTTGCGACCCCGGCCCGGTTTGCCTCGCGACGCCGCTTTCTCGCCGTCCGCCTCAGCCCAGGCGGCCTCCTCGCCGGTCTGCTCGGCATCGAAGCCCGCGATCAGTTCCCCGGTGCCGAAGCAGGTGCCGCACCAGCCCGTGGGCGAGTTGTAGGAAAACTGGCGCGGATCGAGTTCCCGGAAGCTGCGCCCGCAGCCCGGACAGGCCCGCTTGGTGGACAGCAGCAGGCTGCGCATCGGCGGCTCGGGCTGCCCCGACGCCATCGCCTCTTTCAAACCATCGAGCGGCGCCAGCACCAACACCACGCCTTTGCCGAGCGCCAGCGCGCGCCTCAGCAGATCGCGCAGCGCCTCCTCGTTGTCGGCCCGCACCACCACGTCGCCCACGGGCAGTTCGATGCTGTGCTCCTTGAAGCGATCGAGACGCGGCCAGGGATCGGTCGGCACGAATGCGCCGTCCACCCGCAGATGGGTGTAGCCCATGCTGCGCGCCCACACCGCCAGATCGGTGTAGTAACCCTTGCGCTGCACCACCAGCGGCGCCAGCAGCCCGATATGCTGGCCGCGCCAGTCGCGCCGCAATTGCGCGGCAATGGCCTCCGGGCTTTGCGGCTCGATGGGGATGTTGCAGTCCGGACAGTATTGCGTGCCGCACTTGGCATAGATCAGGCGCAGGAAGTGGTAAGCCTCGGTGAGCGTGCCCACGGTGCTCTTGCGCCCGCCGCGGCTGGTGCGTTGCTCGATGGCCACCGTGGGCGGAATGCCGACGATGGCCTCCACATCGGGCCGCGCCGCGGGCTGCACGAACTGCCGCGCGTAGGCATTGATCGACTCCAGATAGCGCCGCTGGCCTTCGGTGAACAGCACATCGAAGGCCAGGGTCGATTTGCCGGAGCCGGAAACGCCGGTGATCACCGTCATCTCGCCACGCGGAATATCCACATCGACCCCGCGCAGATTGTGCTCACGCGCCTGACGGATGGCGATGAATCCGGCCTTGCCGGCCCGCAGCGCGCTGGCAAGGTGGGGGCCGACGGGTTCGTCGGCGGGTTCGTCGGCGGCATCGGGTGCTGCGGTGCGATACGTCGCAGCCGGTTCGGCAACTTGGAGTAGAGACGAGGCATTCGCCGCTTCCCTCTCCCGACCTCCCCCACGAGTGGAGGAGGAGAAAACCGGGGAGGATTGGGGTGAGGAGGTGCGCTGCGCCGCGTCCCGTGCCAGCGCCTGGCCGGTGAACGATGTCGCGCAGACAGCCAGTTCGTCGGGCGGCCCGGCGAACACCAGCCGCCCCCCGGCGTCGCCCCCTTCGGGGCCGAGGTCGATGACCCAGTCCGACGAGGCGATGACATCGAGGTTGTGCTCGATCACCAGCACGGTGTGCCCGGCGTCCAGCAGTTTGCGCAGGGCGCGCAGCAGTTTGGCCACGTCGTCGAAATGCAGGCCGGTGGTCGGCTCGTCGAACAGGAACAGCGTGCCCTTGCGCGCCAGTCCGGCCCGGGTCTTGGCGGCCTCGGCCAGAAAGCCCGCGAGCTTGAGCCGCTGGGCTTCGCCGCCTGAGAGCGTCGGCGTGGGCTGACCCAGGCGCAGATAGTCCAGCCCCACATCCACCAGGGCCTGCAGCGTGCGGGTGATGTCGGACTGCCCGCGAAAGCGCTGCAGGGCCTCGGCCACGGTGAGGTTGAGCACATCAGCCATGTTCAGCGGGGCGAACCCGGCCTGCGCCGGCAGTTGCACTTCGAGCACTTCGGCGCGGTAGCGCTTGCCGTCGCAGTCGGGACAGCGCAGGTAAACGTCCGACAGGAACTGCATTTCCACATGCTCGAAGCCCGAACCGCCGCAGGTGGGGCAACGGCCATCGCCGCTGTTGAAGCTGAAGGTTCCCGCGGTGTAGCTGCGCTCGCGGGCGGCAGGCAAGGCGGCGAACAGGGCGCGCAGGCCGTCGAAAGCACCGACGAAACTCACCGGATTGGAC
Source organism: Thiomonas sp. TH-17 (assembly GCF_057473305.1). Classification (NCBI taxonomy): domain Bacteria; kingdom Pseudomonadati; phylum Pseudomonadota; class Betaproteobacteria; order Burkholderiales; genus Thiomonas; species Thiomonas sp. TH-17. The sequence goes on along the minus strand of NZ_JBYCKI010000279.1, from coordinate 10,300 downwards.
CGGGCCGTCTTGCCGATGGGCGACTGATCGACCAGCACCACGTCGCCCACCTGATCGGCGCCGAGCAGGCGGTCGAACGCGCCGGGCACGGGCGCGGTCTTGCCCAGCGCGCGGGCCAGCGCCGGATAAAGCACGTCGCCGATGAGGGTGGACTTGCCGCAGCCCGACACGCCAGTGAGCGCCGTCATGAAGCCCAGCGGAATCTCGGCAGTCAGCGACTTGAGGTTGTGCTCGCGCGCGCCTTCCAGAATGAGGCGCGGCGCCAGCAGACCACCCTGCGCGTCGCGGCGCGGGGTTCGCCTGCGCGGCAGAGCGTCGCTCACCTGCAGCGCACCGCTGAGGTAGCGCCCGGTCAGCGTGTTTGAGCGCTGCGCCTGATCGAGCGTGCCCTGGAACACCAACTGTCCGCCGCGTTCGCCCGGGCCGGGGCCGATTTCCAGCATCCAGTCGGCGGTGCGCATGAGCTGGGGGTCGTGCTCGACGAGAAGCAGCGAATTGCCAGCCTCCTTGAGCCGGTGCAGCACGCCACCCAGCCGGTCGAGATCGCGTGGGTGCAGGCCGATGGAAGGCTCGTCGAGCACGAACAGGGTTTGCGTCAGCGCCGTGCCCAGCGCGGTGGTCAGATTGATGCGCTGCACCTCGCCGCCCGACAAGGTGCGCGACTGGCGGTCGAGCGTGAGATAGCCCAGGCCGACATCCCGCAGGTAGCGCAGGCGCGAACGGATGTTGTCGAGCAGCATGCTGCTGGCCGTCTGCGCCATCTCCGGCAGCGCCAGATCGGCGAACAGCCGCTGCAGGCGCTCGATCGGCAGCGAGTTGATATCGTGCAGATTCAGGCCCGGCAGACCACCGAGCACGGCGTCGCTCCACTGCGCCCCAACCGGGCGGAAGCGCCGGTAGCCGCCTTGCAGCGCGGTGTCGGCCTGGAGCTTCGAGCCGATGCGCCACAGCAGGGCTTCGGTCTTGAGCCGCGCGCCCTGGCAGGTGGGGCAGGCGGTGTAGCTGCGGTATTTGGACAGCAGCACGCGCACGTGCATCTTGTAAGCGCGGCTCTCCAGCCAGTCGAAGTAGCGTCGCACTCCGTAGAACTGCTTTTGCCAGTTGCCGCGCCAGGCGGGGTCGCCCTCGATCACCCAGGTGCGCTCGCGCTCGCTGAGCTCGGCCCAGGGCACGTCGAGCCTGACCTCGGCCTGCGCGGCGTAGCGTTCCAGATCGGTCTGGCACTCGGCAAAGCTTTGCGTCTGCCAGGGCTTGACCGCCCCGGCCCGCAGCGTCTTTCGTGCATCGGGAATCACCAGATCGAGATCGACGCCAATCACCCGACCGAAACCGCGGCAGGTTTCGCAGGCGCCGACGGGCGAGTTGAAGCTGAACAGGCCGGGGCCGGGATCGCGGTAATGGATATCGCAATCAGGGCAATGCAGATCCGACGAGTAGCGCCAGACCACTCCCTTCTCGCCGGCTTCGGGCGGCAGTTCATGCACTTCCATTCGGCCCTGGCCGAGCCGCAGGGCCGTCTCGACGGCCTCGCTGAGCCGCGCGGGCTCCTCAGTCGGCAGACGCAGCCGGTCCTGCACCACGTCGAGCACCCGGCCCTGCGGCGTTTCGCGCTCACCCAGCAGGCGGGTGTAGCCCTGCGCGGCGAGTTGCTGGGTGATGTGCTCCACGCTCATGCCCTGCGGCACCGCCACCGCGAACACGACGGCGGCGCGCAGCCCTTGCGGCAGCCCACGCGCTCGGTGCTGCACGTCGCAGGCGATGCTCTGCGCCGAATCCCGCCGCACCACCGCGCCGCAGCCCCGGCAGTGCAGCGTGGCCGCGCGCGCGAACAGCAATTTGAGATGATCGGCCAGTTCCGTCATGGTGCCCACGGTGGAGCGGGAGGTGCGCACCGGGTTGGTCTGATCGATGGCGATGGCCGGCGGAATGCCTTCGATGCGATCGACCTGCGGGCGATCCATGCGGTCGAGAAACTGCCGCGCGTAAGGCGAGAATGTCTCGACATAGCGCCGCTGGCCCTCGGCATACACCGTGTCGAACACCAGCGAGCTCTTGCCCGACCCCGAAACGCCCGTGACGACGACAATGCGTCCCAGCGGGATGTCCAGGTCGAGATTCTTGAGATTGTTCTGCCTCGCACCAAAGATGCGGATGGCGCCGTTTTCGTCGGAGACGCAAGCCGAAGAGCTGGGGAAATGTGCAGTCATCCGACCACTATACCGGGAGCGATTGCACTGCGTCTCCCGCAGGACTTTGCGCTGACGGCCCATCAAAAACAGATTCGCACCCTCCCTTCAGCCACGCCCGAATGTGTCGTTTCAAGCTGTAACCTCTCACCCGCATTTGCGGGGGTTCGCCCCCTGCGCTAGGTAGAATTTGTCAACGATCCGCCCGCAGACTCTTCACTTATGCGATTGCCCAAGCGCCCTGCCCTGATCTCCGCCCTGTTCGGCAAGCCGGCCAACCCGCGCGCGGCGGCCCATTCGCGGCATCTGGAAATTCTCATCACCCGGCCTGGCCACGCCGCCCACAGCTTTCGCATCGATCTCAATGCCCTGCGCCGTGTGGCGATCTGGGTGCTTGCGGCCGTCGCCCTGTGGCTCATGGTCACGTTTTTCATGGCCTGGCGCCAGGTCGCCAGCGGCAATCTTCAGCAGCAGGCGGATCAATTGGCCGCGCAAGCCGCCACCGCCCAGAGCGCCAACGCCCGGCTGCAGGCCGAAAACGGCGCCATGGCCAGCCATCTGCTGGCGCTCAAACAACGCGTGGACAGCCTCGCCACCACCATGCGCGGATTTGTGCAGAAGCGGGCCGAACAGTTTCCCGTGGAGTCGAACAACGTCAAAAACAACGCCAACCAGGGCGGCATCGCCCAACCGCTCAACGCGGGCAATGCCCCGGCGCTGCTGCACGATGAGGTTGATCTGATCGGTGCGCGCCTGAACCTGCTGCTGCCGCAGGCTCATCATCTCGCTTCGCTGGAGGCGGCGAGGCCCATGGGCGATCCCGTCACCGGCAATGCGCCGATCACGTCGGATTACGGCCTGCGCTCCAACCCCATGGGGCACGGCGTGGAATTTCACAACGGCATCGACTTTGGCGTGAAAGTGGGCACCCCCATCCATGCCACCGCCAACGGCGTGGTCGAGAGTGCGGGGTGGAAGTCGGGCTACGGAAACTGTGTGGTCATCGACCATCCCTTCGGCTACCGCAGCCTGTTCGGCCACCTCAGCACCATCCAGGTCAAGGCCGGCGATACGATCACCCGTGGTCAGGTCATCGCCCTGTCGGGCAATACCGGCCGCTCCACCGGCCCGCATTTGCACTACACCCTGTTCTACGGGGACAAGACGCTCGACCCCGCCACCTACCTGCTCGCCCAACGATAGGACTGCCTCATGTTCAAGCCCAAAACTCCGAAGACCACTGACGTCTGGACGAAAGAATCGGCCACATCCTCCGCCGCAACGGCTGCCGTCACGCCCTCGGCGCTGACCTATATCGGCGCCGGCAGCGAGGTGCATGGCGACTTGCGCGCGGCGGGTAATCTGCGCGTCGACGGCACGATATTCGGCACCGTGCAGGTCGATGGCGATCTCGAAGTCTCCACCACCGGCGTGATCGAAGGCAAGCAGGTCAGCGCCCGCAGCGTGCTGGTGCACGGGCGCATCAAGGCCAAAGTGCACGCCACGGAACAACTGCGCATTCACGGCCAGGGCCAGGTTGAAGGCGACGTGACGGCGCAATCACTCGACATCGAAGCCGGGGCGCATTTCACCGGCTACAGCCGCACCGGCATGTCCCAGGAGGCCGAGGTGCTGCAACTCGATCACGAGGCTCAAGCACCCGAGCCCAATCGGGCGCTCGAAGACGACGAGATTCAACCGGCCGTTTGACATCCGCCCTGCATGCTGAAACCTGACATGCTGTAATGCCAGCATGTCAGCCGAATACGCCTCATCCCGCTCCCTTCCCCAAACCGACAAACGTCCCCGCAGCCGCTCGATGCGCAGCTTGAGCGGCCTGCTGCCGTTTCTGCGCCCGTATCGCGGACGCATTGCGGTAGCGCTGCTCTTTTTATTGCTCGCCGCGGGCAGCACCCTGGCGTTCCCGATGGCCCTGCGCTGGCTGATCGACGCCGGCATGCTGCATGCGCAAGCCAGCCGGGCCGCCTTAGGCTGGCATTTCGCCGGGCTGTTCGGGCTGGCTGTGGCCCTGGGGGTGTTTTCCGCCGCGCGCTTCTATATGGTGAGTTGGCTGGGCGAGCGCATCACCGCCGATGTGCGCAGCGCCGTCTATGCCCACGTGCTGCGGCAGAGCCCGCAGTTTTTCGAGCACACGCAAACCGGCGAAGTGCTGTCGCGCCTCACCACCGATACCACGCTGGTACAGACCGTGGTCGGCACCAGTTTTTCCATGGGGCTGCGCAACGTGGTGGTGCTGTTCGGCGGCATGGCCATGCTGGTCATCACCAATCCCGGCCTGATGCTGGGCGTGGGCGTGGTCATCGCCCTGGTGGTGGCTCCCGCCGTGTTCATCGGCCGCCGCGTGCGCCGCCTCTCGCGCGCCAGCCAGGACCGCATCGCCGACGCCAGCGCGCTGGCCTCCGAAGTGCTGGCGGCCATGCCCGTGGTGCAGAGCTATGCCCGCGAAGACGACGAGGCCCGGCGGTTTTCGGGCTCGGCAGAAACCGCCTTTCGCACCGCGGTCAGCCGTAACAAGGTGCGCTCGCTGCTCACCGCTTTCATCATCGTCGCCATGTTCGGCGCCTTGCTCTATGGCCTGTATCTGGGCACGGTGTCGGTCATGGAGGGGCGCATGAGCGCCGGCGTTCTGGGGCAGACGGTGCTCTATATCGGATTGGTGGCCGGTTCGGCCGCCGCGCTGGCCGAAGTGTTTGGCGACTTGCTGCGCGCGGCCGGCGCCACTGAGCGCCTGATGGAACTGCTGGCCGAACAATCGCCCGTGCGCAATCCGGCGCATCCAGTCGCCCTGCCCGCCGTACAGCGCGGCTCGGCCGTGATGCTCGACCATGTGCGGTTTTTCTACCCCTCACGGCCGGACAAACCGGCGCTCGACGATTTTTCGCTACGCATCGAGCCCGGCGAAACCGTGGCCCTGGTCGGCCCCAGCGGCGCCGGCAAAACCACTGTGCTGCAACTGCTGCTGCGCTTTTACGACGCGCAGCAAGGCAGCATCCGCATCGACGGCGTGGACGTGCAGCAGGCCGACTTCAAGGCGCTGCGCCAGCGCATCGGTCTCGTGCCGCAGGACGCGGTGATCTTCTCTGCCAGCGCGGCTGACAACATCCGCTACGGCCACCCCGAAGCCAGCGACGCCGAGGTGCAGGCCGCAGCCCGCGCGGCGCAGGCCGAAGACTTTCTGCGCGAACTGCCGCAGGGCGACGCCACCTATCTGGGCGAACGCGGCGTGCGGCTTTCTGGCGGACAGCGCCAGCGCATCAGCATCGCCCGCGCCATTCTGAAAAACGCCCCGCTGCTGCTGCTCGACGAAGCCACCAGCGCGCTCGACGCCGCCAGCGAGCGCGATGTGCAGACCGCGCTCGAACACGCCATGCGCGATCGCACCACCCTGGTCATCGCCCACCGCCTCGCCACCGTGCAGCGCGCCGACCGCATTGTGGTGATGGATCAGGGCCGCATCATCGACATCGGCACCCACGCCGAACTCATGGCCCGCGACGGCCTCTACGCCAGCCTGGCGTCGCTGCAATTCATGCAGTAGGGCGGGACCTGTTTCACCCGGCGAGTGCCGTGCGCCTGATTGATCCATGAGGAGATACCTATAGAATTACACGTTACGTTATAACGTTTAATTTCTATGCGACACTTACTTCAAAGCCTTTTGGTTGCCGCCGCATCCGGTGGTTTCTTCTGCGCCCCCAACCTCGTTTGGGCTGACGAGCATGAGCGGGAGGAACATCTCACTCCAGAAGGCATTCGATTCGACGCCCGCATCTACATCGATACCGTCGCTTACGACGCAACACGCCAACTGACTCCGCAGGATGCGCTAGGCATCTACAACGTGCACAACGACCACGCTGAAGGCGGCCATCAGCATGGCGCGGGCTTTCGCAACGGTCTGAGCCTGAACAACACCGAGGCCCATTTGGGACTGCAGATTCCGGGCTGGGCAGAAGGCCGGTTGAATCTCAGCGCAAGCGCCGACGGAATGGAACTGGAGGAGGCCTGGCTGCGCACCCGGTTTCTACCCGCAGGTTTGCAGGTCAAGGGAGGCAAGTTTTTGAGCGACATCGGTGCGCTCAACAAGCTGCATCCTCACGCCTGGAGCTTTGTCGATCAAGCGCTGCCCTATCAGATGTTGTTCAACGGCGGGCTTGGCGGCACGGGCGTTCAGGTCGTTTGGCGGGCTCCGATGCCGCTGGATCTGCGCTTGGGCGTCGAGGCCCTGAATAGCGAAAACGAAGGTATCGCGGCCTATGTTGGCCCGACGGCCAGTCAAACCACCCAGCGCCCGATTGCGTTCTCAAACCGCGGCCCCTGGCCCAACGTCTGGACGGCGTTCATCAAATCGGGCGGAGAAATCGCCCCCCAACACCATGTCGATGGCGGGTTGTCGTGGGTGAAATCGAAACATCACCAAGAGCTGCACACCTACCACCCCGGCATCAACGACGCCGAGCACGGTCTGCAAGGCGACGTTTCCATGCTGGGCGCCAACCTGGGTTACCGCTTCAACGCCCAAGGCGATGAAGGCGCGGGTGATGTCTCGTTGCTGGCCGAATATTGGTTGCAGGAGAAAAACATGAAGTTGAGCTTCCATGAGCTCAAGCCAAGGTTGGTCGGTCAGCCACGCGATCTGAAGGTGAATGCGTTCACCCTGCAGGCTCTTTATGGCTTGTTGCCGCACTGGCAAATCGGCCTCAGGTATGACGGCTCCGGCATGATTCATGAAGCCCGTCGCGCCAATGCCCAGGTCGGCCCGACGAACACCAGCTACTTCGACCCCTTGCACCGAGTCAGCGGCGTGGTGACCTGGCGCTTCAACGAGCAACATCAGCTACGTTTTCAGGCGTCCCGCATCACGGGTAGCTTTGCGGAAACCCCGGCAGGCGGGGGAAAGGACGTGGCGGTACACCGCAGCTACAACGCGTTCTACCTGCAATATCAGTTCAACTTCGGCACGCCAGCGACGCATACGCACCATTGAGGCGGGGCGCCCATTTGTTTCTCCCCATGATGGAAGACCCCGCCCGGCGAAGTTACAGCCCCAGCTTATCCGCGACGAAATCCGCATCCTTGTCGCCACGGCCGGAGAGGTTGACCAGAATGTCGGCGTCCTTGCCGAGTGCAGCGGCCTGCTTCATCGCCCAGGCGACGGCATGGGCCGATTCGAGCGCGGGGATGAGCCCTTCGGTGCGCGACAGGGTCATGAACGCCTCCAGGCAGGCCGCGTCGTCGACGGCGTAATACTCGGCGCGGCCCAGATCTTTGAGATAGGCATGCTGCGGGCCCACGCCGGGGTAGTCGAGCCCGGAGGCGATGGAATACACCGGGTCGGGCTCACCTTCCTTCACTTCTTGCAGCAGATAGGAATGGAAGCCATGCAGCGTGCCGGGCTTGCCGTAGCTCAGCGTGGCCGCGTGCTTGCCGGTTTCGCGGCCGACGCCCGAGGGCTCCACGCCCACCAGCCGCACGCCCAGATCGGCGATGAAACCGGAAAAAATGCCCATCGCGTTCGACCCGCCGCCCACGCAGGCCGCGACCACATCAGGCAGCTTGCCCGCCTGCTTCGGAAATTGCTCGCGCGCCTCGCGCCCGACGACCGACTGGAACTCGGCCACCATCATCGGGAAGGGGTGCGGACCGACCACCGAGCCGATGGCGTAGAAGAAATGCTCGGGGTCGCGCAGATATTCGTCGAAGGCGCTGTCCACGGCATCTTTGAGCGTCTTGGTGCCGCGATCGACGCTCACCACCTTGGCGCCGAGAATCTTCATCTTGGTGACATTGGGGTGTTCCTTGGCGACGTCGATCTCGCCCATGTGGATTTCGCACGGCAGGCCGACCAGGGCGCAGGCCGTGGCCAGGGCTACGCCGTGCTGCCCGGCGCCGGTTTCCGCCAGCACCTTGGTCTTGCCCATGTGCTTGGCCAGCAGCGCCTCGCCCAGACAGTGATTGATCTTGTGCGCGCCGGTATGGTTGAGGTCTTCGCGCTTGAACCAGATGCGCGCGCCGCCGCAATGCGCGGTCAGACGTTTGGCGAGATAGATGGGGCTGGGGCGGCCGACGTAATGGGTGTAGAGATCATCCAGCTCGCTGCGGTAGGCCTTGGTGTCGCGGATGGACAGATAGGCGCGGCCGATGTCGTCCATGATGGCCTTGAGATGCAGCGGCAGATACTGGCCGCCATAGGGCCCGAAGTTGCCGTTGACGTCCGGTTGAAGATCGATGGCTGGCTGCATGCAAAATCTCCTTGAAAGTGACAAACCGATAGTATCCCTCCCCAATTCGCGCACTTTGACCTGATTCATGCCTTCCCTTTCCACCCCTTACGAAGACCTGATGCGTCACGTCTTCACCCACGGCCAGGACAAGACCGACCGCACGGGCACGGGCACGCGCAGCGTGTTCGGCCACCAGATGCGATTCGATCTGTCGGCCGGTTTTCCGCTCATCACCACCAAGCGGGTGCATTTCAAGAGCATCGCCTACGAGCTGTTGTGGTTTCTGCGCGGCGAGTCCAACGTGCGCTGGCTGCAGGAGCACGGCGTGACGATCTGGGACGAGTGGGCGCGCGAAGACGGCGAACTCGGCCCGGTCTACGGCGTGCAGTGGCGTTCGTGGCCCGCGCCGACGGCCGACGACCCGCACCGTTCCATCGACCAGATCAGCGAAGTGCTGCGGCAACTGCGCACCCAGCCCGATTCGCGCCGCATCATCGTCAGCGCCTGGAACGTCGGCCAGATCGCGGAAATGGCCCTGCCCCCCTGCCATGCGTTTTTCCAGTTCTACGTCGCCCCGCCACGCGAGCCCGGAGAGCCAGGGCGCCTGAGCTGCCAGCTCTATCAGCGCAGCGCCGACATTTTTCTCGGCGTGCCCTTCAACATCGCCAGTTATGCGCTGCTCACCTTGATGATCGCGCAGCAGACCGATCTTCTGCCCGGCGATTTCGTCTGGACCGGGGGCGACTGCCACCTCTACAGCAACCATTTCGCCCAGGTGCAAGAGCAACTCAGCCGCGCGCCCTACCCCTACCCCACGCTGGCGTTCGCGCGCAAGCCCGAGAGCCTGTTCGACTACGCCTTCGACGATTTCGTGCTGAGCAACTATCAGCATCATCCGGCGATCAAAGCGCCCGTCGCGGTATGAACGGAGCCCCCACGCTCACTGCGTTCGCTGCCCCCCGAGGGGGCGCTCGCGCCCTTCGGGCGGCCGGGCGGGCGCTCGGTTCAGCCCCCACGCTCACTGCGTTCGCTGCCCCCCGAGGGGGCGCTCGCGCCCTTCGGGCGGCCGGGCGGGCGCTCGGCACTTCGTCATGACTCAGCTCGTACTCATCGCCGCCGTGGCGCGCAACGGCATGATCGGCAAGGACGGCGGCATGCCCTGGCATCTGCCGGCCGATTTGCAGCACTTCAAACGCCTCACCCTGGGCCACCCCATTCTGATGGGGCGCCGTACCTGGGATTCGCTGGGACGGCCACTTCCGGGACGCCGCAATATCGTGATCAGCCGTCAGCCAGGATGGCAGGCGGCGGGGGCGGAACCTGCCGAGTCGCTTCCCATAGCGCTGCAGCGGGTGGCGGGTGATGCGCTGGCCTTCGTCATCGGCGGCGCGCAGCTTTATGCCCAGGCGCTGCCCCTGGCTGACCGGCTGGAACTGACCGAGATCGATTACGACTTTGAAGGCGATACGCGCTTTCCCGATTGGGATCGCAGCCGTTTCACCGAAACCGCGCGCGAATCGCACCTCGCGCCAGAAGGCTGGGCGTATCACTTCGTCACCTACACCGCCAGGACTGCATCGATAGGCTGAGAGGGTGTGAACCGTGGCGGTGTGCGCAATGTTGTTCCAAGGCGTCGCCGTATGGGCGGGGCTGCCCGCCTTTTTGTTCGCCCTCATGCTGCTGGGGTTCCGCCTCAATACCCGGTTTACCTGGATTTTGTTGCTGCTCGGCCTCGCCGGGCTGGCCGCGCAAGGGCTGTCCATCGCCTGCGCCGGCTGGGCAAACGCCAGCGCCTGGCTGCCCGATTGCTGCGGTTTGGGCTCTGCTGCGCGCATGCTCTCTGCCGAAGGGCTTTGGTGGCTCAATCTG
>NZ_JBYCKI010000278.1:0-10430 GCF_057473305.1 Thiomonas sp. TH-17 | reverse complement strand
GTCCTGGATGATCAGGTCCGGCGGTCGGATCGGGCTAATGTTCTTGACCTTGGTGGCAGCGAGTCCTTTTCCGGCCTGGTGGTTACCATTGCAGTCCACCCCCTGCCATAGCAGGCCGTGCCGCTCGCATTCCTGGCCGACCCGACCGAACAGCGTGCGCACTTGGCCCCGCCACGCCATCATGGCGAACTTGTCCACCGTGGCGATCATCATGGTCGGGGGGCGGTGGTAGATCTCCTCGTCCACGACGAGCACCGGGATGCCCGGGTGAGGGAGCTTGCTGGACTTGCCCTTCGAGAAGTCGCAGCGGCCCTTCTTGTCGCCGCAGTAGACGAGGGTGCGTCCACGGCCCTTGTCGACCTCTACGTCACGCCCAGGGGCGACTTCCGAGCCACACCAGGGGCAGCTGGTCAGTTGCGCGGGTGAGGCCGCCCCGGCGTTGTACTTGCCGGGGTTGCGGATGTCCTCGATGGCCCGATGGCTGTCCTCGGTCGTGCCCGGGGTCACCTTGTTGCCCACCCACAGTCCGATGGTGAAGGGTTCGGTACCGAGCAACTCGTCACCCTTGGCCAGCGCCTCGCGTCGCAGCAGCTCCATCGCACAGATCAGTGCCGTGGCACGCTGGAACTGCTGCAGCGTAAGCAGGCGTAGGGTGTAACGCATGATCACGGCTAGACCGCGCGAGCCGTCGTAGCCGCCAAGATTGCCCTGCATACGCCGAATGGCCATGGTGAAGGCGGCCACACCCAGGTATGCCTCGGTCTTGCCACCGCCGGTGGGGAACCACAGTAGGTCGGCATAGGCTTCGACGGGCTGCACGCGATCCGGGTGCGTCGGGTCGGCCAGCGAGGGGATCGACAGCAGCAGGAAGGCCAACTGGAACGGGCGCCAACTGCGGTTCTTCAGCACGTCGAACTGCTCGACGGTGACGTCCTTGCCACGCCGGATCTCAAGTGCATATTGGCTGCGCACGCGTTGCGTCGCCATCGCCAGGTTGGCGAAACGGAAGGCCGCCAAGGCTTTTTCGTCGCCCTTCAACGTATCGATGCCCTGCTGCAGGCGCACTTGGATCTCCTGGCATCTATCCATTGCCTGTCGGGCCTGCGCATCGTAGCCAAGCACGTCGGCGGCGATCCGAGCACGCTGCTCATCGATCCACGCAGCGTAGTCCTTGGTGAGCAGGCTCAGGGCATCGACTAGATCATCGACGTCCAGGGTGGCGAGGCGCTGCATGTCGAGCAGACCACTGCTCACCATTTCCTTCATCGCCGGTCGGTCGGCGGGATCAAGACCCGGTGTCTCGGTGACCTGCACCTCGTATTGAGGCATGACGATGGTGCGCACCTCGGTGGCCAGTGTCACGTCATCCGCCGTTTCAGCATGGACGGCGACGCCATGACCCACCGCGAACTCCACCCGGTTGCGGTAGATCATCTCCAGCGATTCACGCTCCGGGTCCATACCGTCCGCATCCAGTACGGGGCGGCGACGGAAGACGGCGCGCTTGTGGACTTCTGCTTCCGATCGCACGATCAGCTCTGGCTGGAAGACCCAGGCGGAATCGCGATTGGTCTCGGGTTCCTCCTGTGCATTGACCAGGAACAGTGTCACCAGGCGGTCACCATTCGCGTTCTTGGCCCTCACGGAGCCTTGCACCCGCACTTCGGGATAGCTCTTGTCTGGCGCTTGGTGGGGGATCACGCCTTCAATGAGCGGCAGCACCAGCTTGCCGCCGCAAGGGATGCGCTGCCATACCTTCGCCTTGGTCTGCTCCTCGGCGCCGGTCTCCTTGTTCTTGCGGGTGCGGTAGATCTCGTGCTCATCGCTGCGCTCATAGCGACCCCAGCGCACCTCGATCTTGATCCGTTCGGCGTCGCCATCCACGCAAAAGGTCATGCCGAGGCTACTCGGCACCAGTGACTGATTGCTGGCCGCGTCGATCTCGTCTGCCGCGTCGGATTCGGGCTCGACGCGCCCCGTCGCCGTGCCGAACTCCGCACCGGGTTCATGCTGGCCGGGCGCCTTCGGATCGGTTGGCTCCTCGGCATCGTCGTTCGCCAGTGGCCCTTCGAGCCCTTCGATGCCGCCCTGTGCCGCCTCACGCGGGGCGAGCTTGCCCACCAGATAGCGATCCCGCACACCCATGTCGACGATACACTCATGAGGACCGCCAGCCGGACCGAGCAGATCGTCCATCACGGCCAGTTGCAGCAATTCGCGGATGTAGGCGAGTTCCTGCTGATGCTGGGGTGAACGGGCGTCAGACCCGACCGTCGGCACGTCGGCGATGGTCTTGTGCAATGCCTTGGGCAGGGCTTCGACGAAATCGGTCCACTGGACCCGACCAATACTTCCCGAAGACGGTGGCGAGAGTGCAGTGAGGCCGATCGAGACTGGGTCGGTGACCGACAGCAGTCGGTCGAAATAGAGCGTGGTGGTTTCGAGATCGGAACGAACCCGCAACACACGCCCGACACGGGTGATGCTACCAACGGGGTTCAGGACCAGAACCCAGTCGTCCTCCGCGATGGCCTGGTAGAGGGAGCGCTGACCCTTCAGAACCAGGATGTAGGGCGCAAGCCTGTGGTCGGTGCCGAGGCCATGATCGGTGGCGATCCATGCGGTGGAAGTTTTCGTCATACCTTTATCACCTTAAATCCTGTCCACGATCTTTTCGAGCTTGTCGAGTGACTTGCTCTTTTCGATGTATGCCGAATACGCTTCTTGAGCGCCCTGAATTAGGGCGTCGTAATGGACGATGCGGCTCCCCGGCGAGATCGAAGCCATTGATGACTTGAGGCGGTCGGGGTTCGATGCCTCTTCGTCGACGGTCTTGCCAAGGACGAAGATCACCTCGATGTCGGGGCTGGCCTGGTTCTGCTCCCGCAGAATCTTCGTGAGCTTGTCGACATAGGTCTGGCCTTGCTCCACCAGGTCGAGCAATCCCATCTTGCGACCCACCTTCTTGAGTTCGACGATGACGTGCTTGCCCGCATTGGTGCGATAGGCGATGTCCACGCGGCCCAGACGCTCCTTCTCGGTCATGTCGTCGATCAGCACGCCTTCCGTCGTCAGGCGAGATTCCATGATCGGGCTGCCCGAGGCGCGCTCCCACGCCGGGTCCAGCAACCAGAGATGATCGAACAGGTACTTCTGGAGTACTCGTTCTTTTGCGTCCTCATCAATGATGGTCTGGAAATCCCGGATGGCGTCCAGGCGAGATTTGACGATGTCCCGGTAGAGTGATGCCTCCAGTGAGTCTCTGTCGGCGAGCACGGCAAGGAGCCTGTCGGCACTCTCGATGCTCGTCACGAACTCCTCGGTCGATCCGCGCAGCTTCATGCGCTCGAAAGCCAGAATGCCGTGCCGATACATCAGCTTCCGGTCCTCTTCCTCATCGACCGGTAGCGCACTGAGCTTGGCGATCAGCGTTTCCGCACTTTTCTTGTACCCCTCGGGGAGTGTGTCGAGCCACTCGGCGAGGGCGGGCGAGGTTTCCTTCGCCTTCTCGACCTCGTGCTTCTTGCGCCATTCCGTCCAGCGCTTCTCGACTTGTGTAAGACGTGATTTCAGGAAGGCGATCAGCTGCCCATATCGGGGGTCATCCTCCTGCACGCGCTGTCGATCGCTGGTCGCGATGTCCGGTGCGTCGTCCGCATCGAGGAAATCGGCCTCGATCTGCCCGGTGAGGTACTTCGTGTAGAGCCGGCCGTCATTCAGTTTGTCGAGGATGTTCTCGTGGAACAGTCGGCCACGAGCGAACACGACGATACCATTCAGGTTACCGGCATCCTCACTATCCAGTTGTTTGGGGAACCTAGCTGTGCCGATCCAGCCGCTGACCTTCCACTCTGTATCCCAGGCATCGAAGCGGTTCGGCAGCGACTCCTGCTCCAGGAGCTGGCTGGCGGGAGCCAGGTCGAGCGGGTCATCACCGAACTGCCAGAGGAACTGCACCATCGGCAGGTCGCCACGATCGGAAGGCGTAATGGGCCGGCCGTCGAGATTGATCTTGAATCCATGGGTCTCGCCGATCACGGAAAACCGGCGAGCCAGCCGCTTGCGCAACGCCAGCGCTCCACGGCCGAGACGCTGCCGCTTGATGTCGCGCAGGACGATTCGGGTGCCCTTGGCGACAGTGATTTGTTCAGCAAGCAGGGGCTCGGGGCTATAGAACGGTTCCTTCTTCTGAACCGAATCGTGGATTCCATCAACTGTCATGCGAAGACCGTGGACTACTCCATCCCTGGCCGACTCGACCTCGATGACGTTGGCGATAGAGAACAGCGAAAGCTTGCCGAGCCCTTTGCGGCCCATGACGGGTCGACCCTTCGCAGTTGTTTTGCCATGCTCGACATCTTCATCTCGCCGCCGATAACCGACTCGCAGGTACTTGCCATTCATGTCGTCGACCGACATGCCGATGCCGTCATCAATGATCTTGATCCAGTTGCCCTCCGGGTCGATCTTGATGTCGACGGTCTCCGCGTCGGCATCCCAAGCGTTCGCGACGGCCTCGGTCAGAACGGCGGCGATGTTGCTGTAAAGGTTGATCCCGAGGTGGTCGAGTACGTTCAGGTCGACCGTCATTTTGTATAATTCAGCCATCGGCATCCTCCTCGCCCTCTGTAGTGTTCTTGTGCGTTATGTTCCACCAGGTGTTGAAGACGAGCCGCAACCCTAACAACCACGCATAAATGGCAAACGGCGAATGGCACGCGTCTTCGTCGAGTAGCCCATGAGCCAGTTCGTTGCGCAGATTGGGTCCGAAGGCATCGCAGAATAGCGCCTTGAATTCAAAGGCGAGATCCTTGCCGAAAACCTGCTCGGCTTCTGGCAGGTCCATCAAGGTGCTCATCCCGTTTTCGTTCTCAATGCCATCCTTGTCGAGATTCGTCGTCTTGGCCCCTGCCTGCTTGAGATGTACGCGAACCAAGTGCTCAATCTGCGGTATCAATAGGTGCAGTGCCGTGACGAAATCTCGGTCAAAACCCGCGAACAAGGCCTTGCCGAAAAGCCCGGCTCTCCCCTTCGGGACGATGGGTGATTGATTGGCGAGGCCGACGAAATCGGCCTCACGCAGCCGGTGTTCGAGCAGCAGAACTTCAAGAGCAGGCCAGATGTCACCCTGAACCACGATGCTGACCAGAATGCCGTAGTCACGAATCATCTCAGAGCGGATGGCGATTTCGTCGTCTTCCGAGGGCTCCGCACCAAGGCTCATGGCCGGTCGTTTGGCAATCACTCGGCCATCGCGGCTCATCACCGTTGAAGAAAAGAGCGAAGAGAATACAAACTGCTGCATTCGCTCAAGTGCACTCTTGCGCATTTCGTCGACCTTCACTCCACGATGAAGGTTTGCGAAAGCCAGTAGCGCCTCGGTGGCCGATTTCCCGCTGACAGACTTTCGAGCGTTCTCGACGAGTTGAGTGATGTCGACGCCTGGGGTGCTGATCAGTTCCATTTCGTCCAGAGCTTTCTCTCCAGACTCATTCAGATGGACGCGAAGTTCAGCGACCCTCTCATCGACTCGATACGCGGTACGCTCGGCTCTGGGAATCGTTCGATAGGTCTGGATGGCATTCTCGTAGAAGCTCGCTGCCATCATGTGACTCGGGTTGTCCGACGAGACCCGGGCGATGGCCTCCTTGACCCAGCCCTCGGCGACAGATGTCGTCATCTCGGCTGCTTTCGATTCGTCTGGGATGGTTCTGTACCAGTTGGCGGACGCGGAGAAATACTCACGGGCCCTGTGCAGATCGCCTTCGCCATCGAATTCCAGAGCCAATGTTTCCAGCTTCTGTGCGACGTAGGCTCGCTGGGGACGGCCCAATCCGTTCGATTTCAGAAGATCTGCCAACCAGAGCCCGAGGAAACCGTCTTGTCGCGTTGCGGAGTTGAACGAAGCGATGATCGAAGCTTCCATTTGCTTGAGCCGATCGCCTGCACCGGCTTTGAGCATCCGGGCCAAGCTGATGGCCCGCTCCCAACATTCCCGTCCACCGCGAATCCACGTCTCCTTGTCCAGCGGGATGGAGCGGTAGGCGTTGATGGCCGTAAGTGCGAACGTCACATCCCTGGGCTTTCTTTTCAGCCAAGCCAGATCGGCAAGTCTCGCCTTCAGCCAGATGTCGTCTGCCGCATCGACGATCTCTGCAAAGAACAGGATGTCTGCGTCAGTCAGATCGTCCGGGATGACCGACCGGCGATCGTGGAAGACGGCGTAGGGCTTGAAGGGTTTATTCTGACTCGACGGTGACAGCATCATCGAACAGGCATCGGCAAGCAGCCAGAGTACCTTGCCGTGTTCGTTCCGACTCTCATCAATGGCCTTGCGTGCAGCGGCTGAGAAGGCCTGCCACATCGCCGAGTAGCCTTCGCGAGATGTCTGACTCAGCACCAT
Organism: Thiomonas sp. TH-17; assembly: GCF_057473305.1. Taxonomy (NCBI): domain Bacteria; kingdom Pseudomonadati; phylum Pseudomonadota; class Betaproteobacteria; order Burkholderiales; genus Thiomonas; species Thiomonas sp. TH-17. The sequence continues at coordinate 4,027 of NZ_JBYCKI010000278.1, read as the reverse complement.
ATCCCATCCACTGTCAGCGAAGTCTTGCTTCGTGATCACCAGGTTGGCAGGGTAACGTTGGTCGGTCATGCATCTTCCCCATCGAACAATCCGCCAAGTGCTACTTCAGGGGCGGCCTTCGCTCGGCGCCCCCGTTTTGACTTCGTGACTGCTGACGCGCCGCCACGGTTGTTGGCTGCTGCTTCGAAGCGTTCAAGATTGAGTGCAGTCAGCCGTCCAAGGAGGTCGGCTGTGACATCTTCCGAAATGGCCCATCGCCAAGGATCATTGGCGGAGCCTCCGTCGATCTCCCGGAAGTCGTAGGCGATCTTGAGGTCATCCCACCCATAGGCCACCTCCACCTCGGTTTCGATGGTGGCCAGCAACCGACGCAGTTCGACGATCGTTGTGTCCTCCACACTCGGGTTATGAATGGCATTCATGACGTCGGTCAAACCGCATTCGTGCGCAACGCCGAATGAAACCGCCAAGTCGTTGAATCGCTTTGCCGCATCGATGCCCGCTCGTGAGACTTCACGGCTCGGAACTGGGTACTTGGCTACAGACTCGCTGATGGAAAGCGAAAGCGTCTCCCCGAGATTCCCTCCGCTGAAACGTTCGAGCCAAGCACGGAATCCAGTGCTCAGCGAGATGGCATACAGGTCATCCCGCTCCATTCCGATCAACAGAACCTTGTTGGTGTAGATCCAATCCGAAGGCGCAAGCATCCCGCACGAGTATTTGGTGTTCTTCGAGTAGCCGATGAACTTCTCATTTCGTCGGAGGCGGCGCATCAGATCCGCCCGATTACGGGGAAATTGCCACCAGACATCAACCAGCCCCTTGTAGCTCTTGAGAGCTTCTGGTGTCCGAGTTGGCTTCACTTCTTCATGAAGGAACTGATGCGCAAGCGGCCATCTCTGCGCTATCACATTCAAGTTGAGATCACCGATATCCAATGCCCAGCGTTCAATCCGAGTTAGTGCGGTACTCGTGATGTCGTCACCGGATATGTATGGTCTCAGTAGGCTATCCCGTTCACCCTTGAGTCGGTTGAACCACGGGCTTTCTGACGTGATGACGAAGGCCAATCCCTTGCTGTTGTCCACGCCCGCAAACGCAAACGGAGCATCAGGCAGCGCCTGTGGCACCCAGACGTCCGCCGCCTCTGGCTCCAACCTCGACCCGATACGCGGACAGCTTTTCCCGTCGGCATTGCAATCGGCACGCCACTCGCCCTTGAAGAAGCCGATGATGGCGACCACGACCGCCGCTGAACCGGGCCACGGCATTCCTTTTCGAGCGTAATGGATGCTTCCGTTCTGGACGATGACGCCGAGGCCGACTTTGATCGCGCTGCCTTCGGCGATATTGCTGGCAGCGAGCAGTCCATAGCATCCCTCAGGACGAAGCAAATCGACTGCCCGCCTATGAAACACAACGCATAAGTCGATCTTGCCTGCGGGTGCTCCAAGAACCATCTGGCTTTGCCACTGAAGCTTCTCCCCCATTGCGCTCCTCCATAGGCGATTGCCGAGGAAAGGTGGATTGCCGACCAAAGCGTCGAACCCGGACGATGCTCTGGCGAAAACTTCGGGGAACTCCAGCGGCCAATGGAACGGGCTGCGAACGGGCTTGCTTGGCGGCAGATCGGTACTCAGGGCTTCCCGCGCTCGCTTCACGATGGCGTCAAGGGCGTTGCGGTTGCCAGATACCGCCTGACCAGCTTGGATGGTCAACATCGTGGTCGCTCCTTCGATAGCGGTCGTATTGCCGCCCGAAGCCAAGACTTCCCCGATGAACCCATCGGCAATGCATTCCGGCACTTCGAGTCTGCGGCGAGCATCCGCATCCAGATGCGCCATGGCTTCCACATCGCGAATCTCGCGGATGGGCATTTCGCGCAAGCGTATCCGCAGCTTGATGGCCTCGCGTACCGCTTGCTCGATGCTCTGCCCGAACAATCGCTGCTGCCCTTTGCCGCTAGGCTTCATACTCAGCTCAGTGAGTTGATCAAGTCGATGAATACCCAACAAGCTATCGCCACAACGCAAGTTGTGATCGAGAAAACCAAAGGGACGCCCCTTGGCCAGCGTCACCAGCCAGATCGAGAGTTTGGCCAGCTCGACTGCCAGCGGGTTCAAGTCGACGCCGTACAAACAACGCTCGGCGATGAGGCGGCGCGCGATCACCGTGCGCGCTTCGCCGTCGCGAGGCAGAGGCTCCTTGGCAGTTCCTGCTTCCAGAACCTCGCCATCCACGCTCACGGTTCTGCCCGTTGCCTCAACCAGTGACCATGCCTCGACGAGGCGATCTGACAGCCAGCGACAGGCCTGCACCAGGAATGCGCCCGAGCCCATGGCGGGGTCGCAGATCTTGAGGTCGAGCAGTTCAGCGGGTGGTTTCAGTATCCATTGATCGCGCGGTGCTCCATCGGCCGGGCCGACATAGGCCACCGGGGTGAGCGTCTCGGCAACGATCGCTTCGGTCAGCGATTTTGGGGTGTAGTGGGTGCCGGTTTCCCGCCGGTCGGAACCGGTGGTGACGATGAAGGCTCCTGCGGGATAGACCAGCGGATAGCCCCATGGGTCAGTGCGCAGCAGATGGGCATAGGGTTTCACGCGATCGCGCAGCTTGGTGTCGCCCTGACAAGCAGTCAGCAGGCGGTCGGTCAAGGTGTCGTCGACTGGCTTGGCCAGATCGTTGCGCACCCGGCTGGCAGAACTGCCGGAGCGCTCTTGCAGCAACTCGGACATTCGCGTGGCACCATCCAAGCGCGCCGAATCCAGCTCGGCCAATTTGATCCATGGCGTCTTGGCGCTCTTGGTGGCATCCAGTTCCAGCGTGACTTCATCGGTACGCTTGACGGTGCGTTCCAGCAGACCCTCATACACATAGCCGATCTGTTCGACATCCAGTGCGCGGTAGGACAGCGTACGGCCCTGGAATTGCTGGATGGCCTCCAGCAACAACAGCACGGTGCGATTGTCGATGGGCAGCGGTGTGGCCGCATCAGTACGCCAACTCGAGCCCTTGGAACGACCTTCAAGGAAAGGGAAACGATCCGGATCGAACAGTGATCCGCCCAGCGCTGGGAGACGCAGATTCTCGTGTTCGATGCCGCCGAACACGGCACGGAAGATCGCCAGCAGACGCGACCACGCGTCCCAGCGGCGCTCAAGGATCTCTTCGGACTCCTTGCGTAACTGCATGCGCAAGGTCGAGAGTGCGTAGTTGGCCTCGTAACGTTCGTCGCCCAGCAGCAGCAAGCCGCGCTCCTCGGCGGAGAGCAGGAAGACCAGCCGCATCATGACCGTCAGCGCGGCCTCGTAGAGCACTGGCTCCTTCACGTCGCGCAGTAGCTCACGGTCGCGGTCCTGATCGGCCTTGTCGAGCGCCTGGATCAGCACTTCGACGGCGCGCCGCACCTGCTCGCCGAGAGCGTCGGTCACTTCGACCTGATACTTTAGGGAACGGTCGAGCAGTGCAGGCAGTTGTTCTGATTCATCGACGAAGAAGCGACGGATGCCCAGCAGGTGCACGAAGGCCTGCAGGGTGATAGGCTCCTGGCCCCAGATGCGGGCGTACCAGCTGGCGAAGGTGGTGACGGCACCCACCGGGGCATCGACCAGCATCCAGCGCTCGCCATTGGTCACCAGCCCGAGACGGCAGCCGGTGGCACGGCACAGTTGGACCATGCGATCAGCCGGGGTGCTGGCCCATCCGTCCAGCTTCAGGGTGGCGTCGAGGTCAACGTCCTGCCCATAGGTGTGGATGAGCAGCAACGGCTTGTTGGCCCGTTGCTCGCCGATGACGGCGAGGTCCGGGGACAGCGTCACGCCGTGTTCTGGCAGGCTCACATTCAGTTCGGCCGCGCACCAGTCGGTGCGCTTCAGAACCTCGCCTTTGCCATCCTCGTCGAGTTCGAGCCCGCGCGCCAACACCTCATCAATCCACGCAGCGTGCAATTCGGCAAACTGCGGATCGTCCGTCTCCAGCGCCTCGCGCCATTCCTCGTAGGCCTGACGCAGCCGTTTGCGCTTGGTTC
>NZ_JBYCKI010000277.1:0-6963 GCF_057473305.1 Thiomonas sp. TH-17 | reverse complement strand
CTTCGGCTTCGGAACAACTCGCGGCGACGGCTGAAGAAATGAATGCGCAGGCGCAGGCTTTGCAGGAAAGCATGGCGGGCTTCCGGCTCAGCCAGGAGGCGCAGGTCGCGGCGGCTAAACCGGCCGCACGGTCTGCCGTGGGCAAGGCCCGGGCGGCTACCGAAGACGCTAGGCCGACGCTCACGCAACTGCAGCCGGAATTCGTGCGGTTCTGAATGGGCTGACTTCGCTCTTGACCGGTTGTCCATCATGGGAGAGCGTCCCATTGTGGACAACCTACTGACTCTTCAACACGCTCATGCACCTGATCACCCCGCTGCTCATCGATCTCAGCATCGTCGCCCTTGCGATGGCGGGCGTGCTGATGCTCGCCTGGAAGCTGCTACAGCATCTGTGGGGAACGGGCGCCACCAGCGCCTACCAGCCTGCGGCGCTGCTGTTTTCCGCTGGCATCGCCACGGCCGTGCGCAATCGCTTTCCCTGGATGCGCGCCGCGTACCGGCAGCGGCCAGACCGCAAACTCATGTTGACGGCGGCGGTGATTCTGTTGCTGGCCAGCTCGCTCACCGCGCTGTTCACTGCCCTGGTGATGGCCGACCACGAACGCGATCGGCTGACCCAAAGCATGGAGAACGACCGCGACGCGCTCAGCCGCGGCCTGCTCATGGCGATGGAGGTTCGCGGCAAGGAGCTGGAGCGGTTTTCGCGCAACCCTTTGCTGGTACGCACGCTGCAAACGCTTCAAGCCGGCAAAGAAGGCAGCGTCGCGCATCCGTCAGCCAACCTGCAAAGCCAACTCACCGATTTGCGCACCATGATGGCGCTGTTGGCGCCGCACGAATACAGCATCACCAATCTCTGGGGCGAAACCGTGCTGTCGAGTGCAGCCTCCACTGCGCACCATCCGGGGCTGCCCAGCCTGGCGTCGGTCATGCCGCCAGCCAGCCAGATCATGCTGCAACGCGATCCGGAAACGCTCGATTTTTTTCTGCAAGCGCAACTCGCAATCCGCAAGGACGACCAAACCATCGGCCACTTCAGCGCCTCGCTGCCCCTGCCCGCATCCAGCCGCATCGCGCATGAGCTGACACGTCGCGCGCGGCATACTGTCATCAAGATCTGCAGCCTCTCGAATAACCTCTGGATCTGCCTACCCAGCAAGGCCGGCGAAAGCGAACAGACGACGCTACTCACATCCAAGCGTCTGCCCACAGAGGTGCGCTGGGCACAGGGCAAAGCCGCAACGACGATTGAGGAAATCGACGGCCAGCGATGGCTGATCAGCTCCACGCCGCTCGGCACAACCGGGCTGGCCCTGGCGGTGGAAGTGCCCACGGCCGAACTCTATGCCCCGGTCGTCGATACGCTCGAAACCGGGCTGCTGTTCGTGCCGGGTCTGGTACTGCTGGGACTGCTCGTGCTGGGCTGGCAACTGCGTCCGCTGACCCAGAGGCTGCATCAGGCCAACGCGCGGGTGCAGAACGCCTTTGACTATTCCGGAATCGGCATTTTGATGGTGAGCGGGCAAGGCGAGATTCTCGACTTCAACCCGGCCTTCAGCGAGATGCTGGGCTACACGTCGGCAGAGCTGCGCCAGCCCCATGTGGTCGACGATTTTCTGCATCCAGACGACCGGGGCGCCGTGGCCGCCCAGCTCGGCGGCATGGCAGACACAGAGGTGGGCGCCTATTGCGCGCACCGGCGCTATCGCCACAAAAACGGCGAGTACCGCATGCTGCAGTGGCATGTCTCCCCGGTAAAAAACGAGGACGGCGCTGTGACCTCCATCGTGTGCTACGCCCTCGACGTGACCGACGAACTCGCCCGCAAGGACGCCGCGATCCGGCAGACCGCGTTTCTGAATGCGGTGCTCGACAATCTCCAAGACGTGATCTATGCCTGCGACCAGAACGGCCAGATCATCTACACCAACCACGCAGCCACGCGCGCGGCGCTGGCAAGACAAACGGCCACCGAGTTGGGCCGACTCGATGAGTTTCGTCCGATCTATACCCTTGATCGCAAACCCCTCCCGCTCGAAGATCGGCCACTGGAACGCGGCCTTCGCGGAGAGACCACGCAGGGGCTTGAATATTGCGCTCCGACCAGTGACGGGCTTTGGGGCTACTTCCAGTTTTCAGGCTCCCCGCTGCGCGATGGGCAGGGCCGGAACTTGGGCGCGGTGTCCATCTCGCGCGACCTCACGGAGATCCGTGCCGCTGAACGGCGCCTCAAATGGCTGGTCGAACACGACGAGCTGACCGAACTGCCCAACCAGACCCTGGCCATCGAATCCCTTGAGCGCTGGCTCGAAGCCGAAACCGGCCGGGACGAGAGCCGCCAACTGGCCGTTTACCTGCTCGACATCGACCGCTTCCGCCAGATCAACGACAGCTTTGGTCACGCCCTGGGCGATGACCTTTTGATCGAAACCGCGGCGCGGCTGAAGGTCGCGCTTGCTCCAGACGATTTTCTGGCACGCTGGGGCGGCAATGCCTTCGCGGTGCTGCATCCTTGCACCGCCGATCAGCAGGCCCTGCTCGATCACTCCGAGCAACTGCTCAACAGCCTGACCGAGCCTTTCGTGCTCGATGGTCAAACCATTTTCATCACCGCCAGCCTGGGCATTGCCCGTGCGCCGCGCGATGGGCGCTCGGCCACGCAACTGTTCAGCCGAGCCGATGTGGCTATGTACCGCTGCAAGGCCAACACCCCCGGCCGGACGCTGCTCTACACCGCCGACATGAGCCAGCGCGGGCGCGAGCTCATCGAGATGGAGACCGATCTGCGCCACGCCCTCGCCATGGAGCAGTTTTTCGTGCTCTACCAGCCCAAGGTCTGCCTGCGGACCCATCAGGTGATTGGGGCGGAGGCCTTGCTGCGCTGGCAGCACCCACAACATGGCCTGGTTTCTCCGGCCACGTTCATCCCGCTGCTCGAAGAAACCGGCCTGATCGTGCCCGTGGGGCAATGGGTGCTGAACGCCGTGTGCAAGCAGCTTCAAGAATGGGAGCAGCAAGGCAAGACGCCGTTGCCCATCGCCGTGAACTGCTCGATGCGGCAATTGCAGGGCGATCTGATTTTGCGCCAGGTCTCTTCGGCCCTGGAGCGCTCGGGCATCGCGCCCGGCCTGCTGGAGCTGGAAATCACCGAAAGCATGATGCTGCGCGATCCCGAGCATGTCAGTGGTCTGATCGTGCAATTGCGCGAGCTTGGCGTGAACACCTCCATCGACGATTTCGGCACGGGCTACTCCTCGCTGGCCTCGCTCAAGCGCCTGCCCGTCACCACAATCAAACTCGACCGCGCTTTTGTCAAAGACCTGCCCGATGATGCCGACGACGCGGCCATTACGCGCGCGGTGATTTCGATGGCAAAGGCCCTGCACCTGATCGTCATCGCCGAGGGCGTCGAAACGCAGGAGCAAGCCGATTTTCTGCAGCAACTCGGGTGCGAGGCCTACCAGGGCTGGCTGTTCAGCCAGGCGGTCGCGCCCAAGCGCTTTGCCCAATATCTGGCCGATGCCAAGGCCCACACATCTGACTAAAAGAACATGCACACTCTCACCGATACCGAACTCAGCGGCTTTTCGCGCCTCATGTTTGAGGCCGCGGGCATCACCCTGGCGCCGTCGAAAAAGGCGCTGGTCGAAGGGCGTCTTTCCAAGCGGCTGCACGCGCTCGGGCTGGCGACTTTCACCGACTATCTGCAGCACCTGCGGCAAGACGCCGCCGAGCGCCAGCAGGCCATCGACCTGCTCACCACCAACGAAACCTATTTCTTTCGCGAGCCGCGGCACTTCGCCTATCTGTCGGAGCAGATCATTCCGCATGCAGATACTTCGCGCCCGTTCCGGGTGTGGAGCGCGGCCTGCTCCAGCGGCGAAGAGCCCTACAGCATCGCCATGGTGCTGGCCGAACGCATGGGGCAGCGGCCGTGGGAGATCGTGGCCTCCGACATTTCCACCCGGGTGATCGAGCAGGCGCGCCGCGCCATCTACCCGATGGAGCGCGCCGAAAAAATTCCTCAGCCTTACCTCAAAGCTTTCTGCCTGAAGGGCACTGGGGCGCAGGAGGGCAGCTTTGCGCTGCAGCCCAGCATCCGCGAGCGGGTGCGGTTTCAGGGCGTCAACCTCAATACCGCCCTGCCCGACATCGGCCAGTTCGACCTGGTGGTGCTGCGCAATGTGATGATCTATTTCGACGCCGATACCAAGCGCGCGGTGTGCCGTCGGCTGCTCGATGTGCTGCGGCCCGGCGGGCATCTGTTCATCGGTCATTCCGAAAGCCTGAACGGTCTGGATCTGCCGGTGCGCAGCCTTCAACCCGCCGTTTATCTCAAGCCGCAATGAAGACCGCGCTGTCGCCCGCGCCTGCCGAAGCGGCGCAGGAAGAGCCGCTGGAAATCTTTCTGCAGCCCGGCGAGCTGTATTTCGGTGAAGGGAGCACCCGCGTGCGCACGCTGCTGGGCTCCTGCGTGGCGATTGCCGTGTGGCACCCGCGACTGAAAATCGGCGGGCTGTGCCATTACATGCTGCCCGGCCGAGGCGCGCATCATGGCGCGCATCGTGCGCTCGATGGCCGCTATGCCGACGAGGCCATGCTGCTGTTTCTGCGCGACATGCGGGCGGCTGGCACCCGCCCCGATGAATACGAGGCCAAGCTGTTTGGCGGCGGGCGCATGTTCACGCAAGAAAGGCCCCTGCATGTGCAGCACGGCTGCCTGGACGTGCCGTGCAAAAACGTACTGCGCGGACGCGAACTCGTGCGTCAACATGGCCTGCGCCTCAAGGCCGAACATCTGGGCGGCGAAGGCCACCGCAATGTGCTGTTCGAGATCTGGAGCGGCGACGCCTATCTGAAATTCTGGGGCCAGAACGCGCAGCAAAGCATGGGTTAAGAGGGTATGAACAAATCCGTCATGCCCGCTCATCGCCCATCACAGCCCTTTTTACTGGAGACGCTTTCATGATTCGGTCCGACAAGGTCAAGGTGTTCATCGTCGACGATTCCGCCGTGGTGCGGCAGGTGCTGCAGGCCGTGCTGCTGCGCGATCCGGGCATCGAGGTCATCGGCGTCGCGCCCGACCCGCTCTTTGCCCTGCAGCGCATGCAGCTAGGCCTGTGGCCCGACGTGCTGGTGCTCGACGTGGAGATGCCCCGCATGGACGGCATCACCTTCCTCAAGAAGCTCATGGTCGAGCATCCGTTGCCCGTGGTGATCTGCTCCACGCTCACCGAAAAGGGCGCGCAGATCACGCTCGACGCCCTGGCTGCCGGGGCCGTCAGCGTGGTGACCAAGCCGCGCGTGGGCCTGAAGGACTTTCTGGTGGAGCAGACCACCGAGCTGACGCAGACCATCAAGGCTGCGGCCCGCGCCAACACCGGCAGTCTGCGCGCCTCAACGCGGCCCGTGGTCAGCGTGACCAAGGCTGCAGCGCCGCCCGCGTTCACCCCAAGCGCGCATGTGCTGACCGACACCACGGAAAAGATCATCGCCATGGGCATGTCCACCGGCGGCACCGTGGCGCTTGAGCGCGTGCTCACCACCCTGCCCCGCACCCTGCCGGGCATTGCCGTGGTGCAGCACATGCCGGAGAAGTTCACCGCCACCTTTGCCGAGCGCCTGAATTCGGTCTGCGCCCTAGAAGTGCGCGAGGCGCGCGACAGCGACCGGCTGATTCCGGGCCTGGTGCTCATCGCGCCGGGCGGCCGCCACATGCAGGTACGGCGCAGCGGCGCGCAGTACCACGTCGAAGTGCGCGATGGCCCGCCGGTCAACCGCCACCGGCCTTCGGTCGATGTGCTGTTCCGCTCAGTCGCGCAATGCGCCGGGCGCAACGCGCTGGGCATCATCCTCACCGGCATGGGCGACGACGGCGCGCGCGGCCTCAAGGAGATGCACGACGCCGGCGCCCGCACCGTGGCGCAAGACGAAGCCACCAGCGTGGTCTATGGCATGCCCAAGGAGGCGGTGAAACTCGGCGCCGCAGACCGCAGCCTGGCCCTGGGCGACATCGGCGCGGCTATGGTGGACTACGGCCGCGGTTGAACCGAAAGTCGCGCTCCGCACGGGGTCTTCCCCTATGCAGCGGCACTGGCCTCGTGTCGTTGCATAGGCATCAAACAAAACCTCTCTCGCTACCCTGATGAACAACCTTCGCATTCGCACCCGCATGACCCTGGGTCTGCTCGGGATGCTGGCCGTCATCGTGCTCAATGCCGCGTTGGCACAGCAGCAATTGGCACAGTCAAACGCCCGGCTCGACGCCATCGTGCATGTGCAAAGCCAGCGCATTACCCTGCTCAACACTTTTTTCACCAATTTCCAGAGCACCACGGCGGCGCTCTATCAAACCCTGCTGAACCCGGCACACGCCGAGGCGCAGCAAGCCCTGAAAAAACAACTTGCCGAAAATCGCGCCAGCACGGCCGAAGTGTTCAAAGCGTTGAAAGCCTTGCCGCCGGATGCCGAGGTCAACGCGCAGCTCGCCGAAATCCACAGTTTGATGGCAAAGAACCGGGGCGTGCAGCAGCAGGTCATCAGTCTGATGCAGCAAGGGCTCTATCCGCAGGCCAGCACCATCTACACCCAACTGGCCTCGCCCATCGTGCTGGCCATGCACCAGCGCATCGGTACGTTGATCGCCCATCAGAAAGCGCAGATGCAGGCGGCGTATGCGCAAAGCCAGGCCCAGTATGCAAGCGCGGTTCGCCAGGCGCTGTGGATCACCATCGGCTTCATCCTCGCGGCAATGGTGGGCGGCTTCTGGATCACCCGCTCCATCACCCGTCCATTGAGCGCGGCGGTGCATGTCGCCCAGCGCGTGGCCGAAGGCGATCTGTCGGTGCGGGTGGCTTCCCGCCTGGCGCAGAGCCGCCTCAAGGCGGGCGGCGCCCCCTCGGGGGGCAGCGAGCGCGAAGCGCAAGCGTGGGGGCCCTTCCCCCGGGATGAGACCGGGCAG
>NZ_JBYCKI010000276.1:0-5514 GCF_057473305.1 Thiomonas sp. TH-17 | reverse complement strand
TCGAGATCATCCAGCGCAAGGGCGACCAGGGCTTCGGCGAGGGCAACTTCAAGGCGCTGTTCGAAAGCATCGAACTCGACCAGATGCGCCGCGGCGTGCTGGAAACGCAGAACGCCTGAAGATAGGAGACGAACATGTCCAGCGTTCCGGTCACCTACGGCGAGGCCAGCATCACCCCGCGCGGTGACTACGCGCATTGCGAAGCCGACTACACCTGCGCGCAGCAATGGGCGCGCTACACCCCGCAAGAGCACGAGTTGTTCGCACGGCTCTATGCGCGGCAGATGGCGCTGTTGCCCGGGCGGGCTTGCGAGGAGTTTGTGCGGGCTTTGCCGCATCTGCAGGCGCGCAGCAACATTCCGCGTTTTGACGACATCAACGTCCGCCTGAAAGCGGCGACGGGTTGGGAGATCGTGGCCGTGCCGGGGTTGATTCCTGAGGCGGCGTTTTTCAGCCTGCTGGCGGCGAGGCGTTTTCCGGTGACGGTGTGGCTGCGCAAGCCGGAAGAGTTTGACTACATCGTCGAGCCCGATCTGTTTCACGATCTGTTCGGCCATGTGCCGCTGCTGTTCGAGCCCCGGTTTGCCGACTACATGCAGGCGTTCGGCGCTGGCGGGCTCAAGGCCCAGGGGCAGCACGCCCTGCAGTTTCTGGCGCGGCTGTATTGGTACACGGTGGAGTTTGGTCTGATTGATACACCGCAAGGGCTGCGAATTTATGGTGCGGGCATTCTGTCGTCGGGTGGCGAGGTGGAACACAGCCTCCACAGCCCACAGGCGCGGCGGGTGCGCTTCGATCTGCTGCGACTGCTGCGCAGCCGCTATCGCTTCGACGCCTATCAAGAAACGTATTTCATCATCGACGGCTTCCAGCAGTTGTTCGACGCGACCGCACCCGACTTCGCCGCGCTTTACGCGCAGGCAGCCGCGCTGCCGGCGATCGAGGCCGGGGCACTGCTGCCCGACGAGGTGGACGAAAAGGTCAGCGCCGAAACGGTCTGAGGCGGTCTATTCGGCGTCGGGCTGATGCGCAGGCGCGGCGCGCGCGAAGGCGTCCAACTCGTCGCATTCCGCGCAGATGCGCGCCACGGTGGTCAGCCCCGCCAGGCTGCAGCCAAAGCGGCGGGCGTTGAATACCTGTGGAACGAGGCAGCAGTCGGCCAGGGTGGGCGTGTCGCCGTGGCAGAACCGGCCGGTGCGCCGGTCGCTTGCGAGCATCTTCTCGGCGGTCTGCAGCCCGTGCTCGACCCAATGGCAATACCACTCGGCTTTCTGCGCTTCGCTCAGATCGAAGGTGCGGGTGAGGTGCTGCAGCACGCGCAGATTGTTGATGGGATGAAAGTCGCAGGCAATGGTCTGGGCGATGGCGCGAATGCGCGCGCGGTCTGCCGCCGATCCCGGCAGCAGCGGCGGGCTCGGGTGGGTTTCGTCCAGGTACTCGATGATGGCCAGGGACTGGTTCAGGATCTGGCCGTCGTCGTCCAGAGTGGGCACGGTTTCGTTCGGGTTGAGCGCTGCGTAAGCCGCGTCATGCTGCTGGCCGCCATCGCGCACCAGATGCACCGGCACCGATTCGAAGGCCAGCCCCTTGAGGTGCAGCGCAATGCGAACCCGATAGGCCGCAGAACTGCGGAAGTAGGTGTAGAGCTTCATTCGCTTCTTTCCGGCAACGCCTGCACGCGGTTGCGGATGCTGCCGAACAGGTTTCGCCCTTGGTCATCGTGCATGCTGATCTCCACCCCATCTCCATCGCGCAGAAAGGGCGTGACCGCCTCGCCCTGTTCGATCATCTCGTAGGTGCGCACCTCGGCGATGCAGGCATAGCCCACCCCGCCGTGCTCCACCTTGGAGCCCCAAAGGCCACCCTGCTTGTTCGACACCGTGCCCGAGCCGATGATCGTGCCCGCCGCCAAACGGCGGGTCTTGGCCGCGTGGGCGATGAGCTGGGCGAAGTCGAAGGTCATGTCCACTCCGGCATTCGGATGACCGAAGCGCCGACCATTGACCTCCACCCGCAGGGGCAGATGCAACTTGTTGTCGTGCCACGCCGCGCCAAGTTCGTCCGGCGTGAGCGCCACCGGGCTGAACGCCGACGCGGGCTTGCTCTGGAAGAAGCCGAAGCCCTTGGCCAGTTCCGCGGGAATGAGATGGCGCAGCGACACGTCGTTGACCAGCAACACCAGGCGGATGGCCTGCGCCGCCTGCGCGGGTGTGGCGCCCAGCGGCACGTCTCCGGTGATGACGGCCACCTCGGCCTCGAAGTCGATGCCCCAGCTCTCCTTGGCCACGATGGGGTCGCAGGGGCCGATGAAGCTGTCGGAGCCGCCCTGATACATCAGCGGGTCGGTGTAGAAGGTGGCGGGCACTTCGGCCTTGCGCGCCTTGCGCACCAGCTCGACATGGTTGATGTAGGCCGATCCGTCGGCCCACTGGAAGGCCCGCGGCAGCGGCGAGTGGCAGGCGGCGGCGTCGAAGGGCTGGGCGTGCTTGGCTGTACCGGCTTGCAGGGCCAGCGCTGCGGCCTGCAGTAGCGGGGCGCAGCGCGTCCAGTCGTCGAGCGCGGCCTGCAGGGTAGGGGCGATGTCGGGCACGGGCTGGCAGAGCGTCAGGGTGTCGTTGACCACGACCAGTTGGCCGTCCGGGGTGTCGGTCTTGAGCGTGGCCAGTCTCACTGGAACATCTCCTTGTAACGGCCGTCGTGCATCCAGGCGGCGTGCTTGGGGGCCTTGCGGGTTTGGCCCCATTCTTCGAGCATGTCCCACTTCACGGCATCGAGCGCAGCCAGCATTTTTGGGCTGGCGGTGTTGCACGCCAGCTCCAGGCGGTGGCCGTTGGGGTCGAAGAAGTAGATGGACTGGAACAGCGCATGATCGGTCGGGCCGAGCACGTCGATGCCAGCGTCCTGCAGGCGCTGCTTGGCGGCGAGGAGTTCGTCCATGGAACCGACCTCCAGCGCGAGGTGCTGGGTCCAGACAGGGGTGTTGGGGTCGCGCCCCATGTCGGGCTGCGTGGGCAGCTCGAAGAAGGCCAGGATATTGCCCTGACCTGCATCGAGAAAGATGTGCATATAGGGATCGGCCTCGCCCGTGGAGGGCACGGTGTCTTCGGCAATGCACAACACCAGTTTCATGTCCAGATGCTGCTCGTACCAGCGTGCGGTCTGCAGCGCGTCCTTGCAGCGGTAGGCAACATGATGGATCTTGTGGATCAGCATGATGAGTCTCCTGTTTTGTGATGCCCAAACTCTAGCCTCAATACAGAGAGACTGGACGAGCCTTTGCCGTTGGCGCAAAGTCAGCGCGGTTTCTCCACCGAGTCTGGGAAAGGCTGCGTCTCAGTCTGTTGCTCTGTTGATTTGCCCATTCGGCGTGGCCCGATGCATGCTTTGCAGCCCTTCGCTGCATCATGATCGGCAATCGTCTCTCACGAGCGCGGAAGACTCGCTACATCTCGCCTACGCTCGCAAAGATTCCTCCAATGTTTGCGCCAATTCGCGCCGCAGCCACCAAAGTAGCTTGTCGATACGTGGATCATCTGCTGGCTGCGTAGGAGCCAATAGATAGTAAGCAGATCCATCTCGCGCAAAACCGTAGGGCGCCTTGAGTCGTCCCGCCGCGAGATCCTGATCCACCATCAATGCAGAGGCCATCGCAACCCCCAAATTGGCTGCGGCGGCCTGTATGGATAGATAAAAGTGTTCGTAGAGCATCTCGCGCTCAGTGGGCCACTGGTGTCCCGACGTCTTGTACCACCGCTGCCAGGCATCCAAGCGTGATTTGGTGCTTAGACGAGCGGCCGCTTCCAGCCCCTCATTCAACGCGGCAATTTCTGGACCACACACAGGACCTACGTATTCATCGCAAACGTGCTCCGCCTGAAATCCGATATCCCACCTGAAGTCATTGCGCCTCAGAGCGACATCCACTCCCGTCTGCGAAAAGTCGATCGGTCCTCCTGCCGTCATCAGATGCAGCAACACATCGGGGTGTTCCGTATGGAATCGCGCGAGCCTGGGAATCAGCCATTTCATGGCGATTGTTGGCTCACAGGAGAAGACCAGCACATGCTTGGCTTTCTCTTTTTGAATGCGTTCCATTGCATGATCAATCAGAGCGAGCGCCTGACTCGTTGCAAGCAACAGGGCATTGCCATTAGTTGTCAAAAAGACGGCTCGATTGCGCCGCTCGAACAACACTGCGCCCAGCCGTTCCTCAAGCAGACGAATCTGACGGCTTACAGCGCTCGGCGTGAGATGCAGTTCGTCAGCGGCTCGCATGAAATTCTGAAGCCTCGCGGCAGCTTCAAATACGAGAAGCGCATTCAGTGGTGGGCGTTTCATTGTTGATTTTTTGTGATCTATAGCGCGTTCAAAAAATCGCTTTTTCTTTGCGCGCGGATATCGAAGAATTCCAACGACTCGTCATCATCACTCAGGCGAAATGGCATTTCCCTCAGAAAATTGGAGTTTTTTATGGATAGCCTCTTCTCAAATGTGCAAGCTAAAGAAGCGTTCCTATCGGCAGCGTCTACAACAAATTTTGATGCAATTGTGCAAATTTGCTCAAGCATTGTCCAGTACGGATACAGTTTTCTGCCCGGACGAAAGACGCGAGCACTGATGCCTGCTAGAGGCTCTGACGATGCCGCATGGCAAGAGTTTTCTGACAGTTGGAACCGTCTGGGCCTCGACCAGTACATGCGTGATGGGGGACGATATCGCCGCCGTCGGCATGCGGTCTACAGCGCGCTTAGTACGAGTGACTATGCGCACCGTGAACCCAACCAACCTCACTACCAAAGTCTTGATTACAACCATCTGAATGGTGGAATTGCGCGTCATTACCTGCCTATCGAGGATGCCTTTGCCAACAACGCGGTTTTTCTAGGCATTCTTGGGCTTTGCTGCAAGACCTTTGGCCGTCTTCGTCCAAAGGCGAACTGGCATATCGAGGTGCATCAGTTCCGCATTGAAGCCAATCAACTGTGCAGTGCTCAACCAACACCTGAACGCGTACATCGAGATGGGGTTCATTACGTCTTGATGATGATGGTCAAGCGCAAGAACATCATCAACGGTGAAACGGACATCTTTAACGCTGATGGTGCACGTCTCGGCCGCTTTCTACTCGCCGACGCGTGGGACGCTGCAATCGTTGATGACGAGCAAGTGCGGCATGGCGTGATGCCCATCGTTCAACTCGATACTACTCAAGCGGGTTTGCGGGATGTTCTGGTCATTACGTTCCGAGACAGATAACCCATCATCTGTACGTATTCGAATGAATGGGAGAACGACATGACAGAAATACTGGCTGTAATGCTGATCACTGTTTTGGCCGTGATCAGTCCTGGCCCCGACTTTGCGATGGTGACTCGCAACAGTTATCTATTTGGCAGACAGGCGGGATTGCTGACCGCTTTAGCAGGCTGCTGAAATACTCCACACGCACTCGCAACCGATCTCTCCAGATTTGAATTTTTCAGAGGGTTCGTTCACATCATGAAATTCCCGGGC
>NZ_JBYCKI010000275.1:0-3327 GCF_057473305.1 Thiomonas sp. TH-17 | reverse complement strand
TATTCCATCCCGAGATGTGGATAATTTAGGGAAGATCTGAACTGGAGCTAAAATTACCACAACAGCAGGTCGCCTTGTAGCGTGAGGCGCAACCGGCGCCAGCGTGACCGGCAAAAACCTCTCGGTCCCATGGAAATTCATCCAGATCGCAGTGGCCCACCAGTTGCATCGGCCGCCTGTTCCAGATAGAAATCCATTGGTCCACCGGCGAAGTGTTTACCACGGATCTTAAGGCTTTTATTGTGCCACCACGGGCGGAAAATCCCTTTTGTGCACTTCATGGTCCGGCTTTCTTCGCTCAGAGGCATACAGAAGACTGGGCGATGGCCTGAGTTGTCCGGGCGGACAGGACTGGATCTGGGCGCAGACCTTCTCTATGCTTTGGGGAGGAAACCGGGAGGCAAAGTGGGAGTATTGGCAAAGGCCGCTGAGTTGCACGGCCACAAGACCATTGCGGCCATCACCGCAACTGCATTGGCGAGCGGTCCGGTGCAAGCATCTAAGGACGACGCGAAAGCTGCGCTCGAAGCCCTAAAGGGTTATCTAGAGCGCAACGACCATCAATGGTCAGTTGCAGTCATGCTGGCCCTGCTGCTGTGGGACGCGGACAGAGCAGTCGCACGCCTGCGGCGCGACGGTTTGCTTCGCGCTTCGCGATACAAGTTCCAAGCGGGTGCCATCGTTAAGGCGACAGACGCCGCCTTGGCAATGTTGCCCAGAGTCACTTTACGTGCCGACCGGCGGGAGTTTCTGCGCTCAGTTCGGGTGCTTCTCAAGCTCGCTCCCGCAGCCCGCCGTCTGCGACAACGCTTGGTAATGCGCCTGAAAGCCCGGCGAAGACTCGTTCAAAAGAGCCTCCTGGTCATCATCAACGAGGCCTTTGCACAGGGCTGGAGGGGGGGCAATCGG
This sequence comes from Thiomonas sp. TH-17, assembly GCF_057473305.1. Lineage (NCBI taxonomy): Bacteria > Pseudomonadati > Pseudomonadota > Betaproteobacteria > Burkholderiales > Thiomonas > Thiomonas sp. TH-17. The sequence continues at coordinate 2,418 of NZ_JBYCKI010000275.1, read as the reverse complement.
TACCTGGACTCCTCCATCTTCGAGCATTGGTCAACTGAGGAAATCACGCAAGGCCTGTCTCTCATCCTGCACCTGATGCGCGAGGAGATTGGGACGGTGCCGACGGACTGGAAGCACGTTGACGAATTGCTGGTTTCCCCTTACAACAGTGTCTACGCGGAGCTGCTGATGGACGCGGCTCGTCTCAATGAGCTGTTCGAGGTGGAGACGCTGCTGGACGGCCTGCCCTACAAGGTGGAGCAGCACGGCAAAGAGCTCAAGGTGCTGTCCATTGATGAAGACCTTGAGCGGTCGATTCGCCTGGGCTACATCCAGAGCAGCGTGCAAGAAGAAATTCGCGCAGCCGTTGTTGCCCGCCAGTTTTACGAAAGGAACCAGCCGCTACCCACCATGGAGGCCTTCATCGAAGCGGCCTTCGAGCACGGTCGCCTGGGTGAATTCGTCGAGCTGCGCACCGAACCAATTGAGCGGCTGGTGTTCCTGGTCATCCAAGACCCGAGATTCTTCGCGCCTATTGCAGGCGACCAGTTCTTCGCAGAGGAAGTTGCCGTGCTGATTGGCCTTGGAATTGACAACTTCCGAAAGAGCGATCCTCTGTCATTACAGGTCACTCAGACGCTCACAGCAGGCGACATTTTGAAGGTCCAACGCATGCTCGCGTTCTTCAGTGCCGTCTTCCAGCGGAAGCTTCAGGAGATTCAGCCTGAGGAGAGGCAGGAGCGCCTGAGGGTGCGGTCCGTCCTGCCGGTGATAAGCATCAAGGACATGGTGATGACACTCGGTCAGGTTCTGCCGTCCGCCAAAGCGCAAGAGATTATCGACATCCTCACCCTGAAAGCAGAGCAGAAGTTCATCGACATCCAGTACCGGCCTCTAATTGAGGCGGCCGACCACTTGGTTGTCGCGCCAGCAATGGTTGCGCGGTCGAACCTGGTGCGCAATGTCGTCATAGCAAACAACCTGCGCAGTGTTCTCCTTGATGGCAAGGACCCGATGCAGGAGGCCGTCGTGGCGACGCTCGAAGAAGCCGGCTTCAAGGTGCGATCCAACTTTGAGTTCAACATTGAAGGCAAGCGAGAAACCGACATCATTGCGTGGCGGGAGGAGCATCTCTTCGTCTTTGAGTGCAAGAACTCGTTTTTGCCCGTGTCGGCGCACGAACTGCGAACAAGCTATGAGCACATGAAGACGGCTCGGGACCAGCTTAACATCCGCCTACGTTGGATGAAGGTCACCGCCAATCAGGAAAAGCTGCTGAAGTGGCTGGGCTGGGATATTTCTGCCACAGCCGATGTGCATACCGGCGTGATCACCGCCAATCGAGTCTTCAATGGATATACGATGGGAAGGCATCCTGTGCGTCAAGCGCACGAGCTGATCAACGTGGTCGCTGGTGGCTACATACGGCTTGGGTCAGAGCAGCAGGTCCTCTTCTGGCGCGATGAGAGCTTCCAAGCGCTTGACCTCGTCGAATACCTTCAAGGCGGGAGCATCATCCAGCAGCAGTTCGACCTACTACGGCCGTTCGAACGGCGATTGCATATCGAGGATATGACGCTGACGCTGCAGAACTACCACTTGGATATGCAGGAAGCGGTGGAGCAGTTCCAGGGCGGGGACGGTGGCGACAATCACTCGTCAACGGACTGAGTGGCGCGGTCAGACCTTTGGCTTGGTGTACTGCGTCTACAGCTTGGCAGCACAGCGCGCTGGCGTCTCCAATCGGCGCATTTGACGGTGCTGGTCGCGTTCCAGAGATGCCGTCTAGCCGCGCCATCAAGCGGCGTCCTCCTGCCGATTAGTGCGGAAGCGATTCCGATCAGGTTAAACCTCTGGACCTAGCACCGCCGAGACTACTGAGGGCGCCGAAGGTCCGCTTCGCCTTGGCGCGACCGGCTGCTATGGGTCGGATGCTGTCATATGACCATCATTTATGACCGCTTTCAGTCTTTAAGTGTCATCAGATCGTAGAGAATACTACGGCAGCCAGTCTTCCGTGAGCAAGGCCTCGCCGAGGATCGCCCCCCCTGACCACGCCTGCATTATTCGCTGTAGAGTCGGGTGCGTCTGTCAATCAGGTCCAGTATAGTGGATCCCTCTGTCCCCCCTAATTCAGGGTAAACGCCAGGATGAAATTTCATTGTCGGGATGATGCTTTTTGTCCATCAACACATCGTCCAGATCGTGCAGGCAATTAACAGGTATAAATCTACCCAGATGATGAAGTGGTACACACGTATTTCGGGCAAAGTGCTGGTGAATGTGGTGAGCGGTTAGTGATTTATTATCTTGAAAAGGCTCGGGCTTCCATAAAACTACGGATCACAGATTGCAGACCGGACTTTTATCGCCTAAATTGATTCACTCCATTTCAACCATTAGGATGGTCTCCATGAACAAATCCGAATTTATATCCGC
>NZ_JBYCKI010000274.1:0-25204 GCF_057473305.1 Thiomonas sp. TH-17 | reverse complement strand
TGGCGTCGTCGGCCATCCCGACTGGTTTCAATCGGACAACATCCACCCCACAGCGCAAGCGCAACCCACCATGCTCGATACCGTCTGGCCGCATCTCACCCCTCTGCTCGCACTGCCTGCCGCGAGGCCAGCGCCATGAACCCCCGCGTCATGGATGCCGCAGAAGCACTGCAGAAGCTGCAGTCTTTCAGCGCCGTGATCGACGTGCGCAGCCCCTCAGAATTTGCGCTTGATCACATGCCGAGCGCCCAAAGCTGGCCGGTGCTCGACGACGCCGAGCGCGCCGAAGTCGGCACGCTCTACGCCCAGGTCGATCCCTTCGTCGCCAATAAACGCGGCGCCACGCTGATCGCCCGCAACATCGCCAACCACATCGAGGCGCACGCGGCCGAGTTGCCCAAATCCTGGGCGCCTCTGGTGTACTGCTGGCGCGGCGGCAACCGATCGGGCGCGATGGCCCACATCCTGGCGCGCATCGGTTTTTCCGTGGTATTGGTGCAGGGCGGTTATCGATCCTTGCGCCGCGCCCTGCGTGCCGATCTGGAGCAACGGTCTGGGCAACTTCAGTTTCACGTCATCTGCGGCCGCACCGGTTGCGGCAAGAGCCGTCTGCTTCAATCATTGCGGGAGGTAGGGGCGCAAGTGCTCGACCTCGAGACGCTGGCCCAGCATCGAGGTTCCGTGCTCGGACTGGAGCCGGGGGAAACGCAGCCCTCGCAAAAATTGTTCGAGACCCTCGTGTGGGCCGATCTGCGCCGCTTCGATCCGAACCGCCCGGTGTTTGTCGAGGCAGAGAGCAAGAAGATTGGCGCCCTTCACGTTCCCGATGCGCTAATGGAGCAGATGCGCCAGGGGCATTGCATCACCCTGGAGCTCGAAACCAACCTGCGCGTTGCGCTGTTGCTGGCCGACTACGCCCAGTTGTCCGCCGATCGCCCCCTGCTGCTGCAACGCCTGGCCAGCCTGCGCGCCTTGCGAGGCGCCGAAACCGTCGAACGCTGGCAGGAACTCATCACACAAGGCGAGCTGGCCGCTTTCACCGCGGACATCCTGCAGCACCACTACGACCCGAGCTACATCCGGTCAATGACCAACCATTTTCGGGCGTTCAACGCCTCGCCTGTCGTCGCGCTCAAGGGCATTGACGCCGGGTCTTTCCACGACGCCGCGCAGAAGGTCGTAGCACTATCAACTGCAGAAATCCGCTCAGAATCGCGCGCCAGGGCAAGCGTTCAGACGCAAGCCGAAGCTGTCAACGGCTGACCGAGTTGGCCGAGTTGGCCGGGTTGATCGGACTCCATCGCTTCGTCGACTTCGGCTGACAGACGGGCGCGCCTGGCCGTCGCGAATAGCTCAGGCACCGACAGCGTGGACAACAAGCTCGAATCGCTCAACACCTGCCGCCAGCGACGTCCACCGGGTTGCCCCTTCCACAAATTGAGCATATGCCGGGTAATCGCCTGCGGATGCAAGCCCTTTGCCTTCCACGCCGCGATGTAGGCGCACATTTGCTCTTCGACGATTTCGCGCTCAGGTGCAGCCGAATCAGCACTCCCCAGAAATTCTCGATCCCAAGTCGACAGACTCCACGGGTCTTGATAAGCAGCCCGCCCCACCATTACGCCAGAGACCTGCGGCAGCCACTCGCCAATCTGCTGCCCATTCTTGATGCCCCCGTTGAGCACAAATGCAAGTTCTGGAAAATCGCGCCCTAACTGCAAAATGAACTCGGGCCTCAACGGAGGAATATCGCGGTTTTCCTTCGGGCTGAGTCCATCAAGCCACGCGGAACGGGCATGCACGATAAATGTCTCACAACCGCCCCGCGACACCGTTCCCACGAAATCGCGCACAAAACCGTAACTATCCTCATGGTCGACACCAATGCGGTGCTTAACCGTGACCGGAATCACGCCAGAAACAGCCTCTACCATGGCGGCCACCGAATCGGCCACTCTTGATGGTTCCGCCATCAAACAAGCTCCAAATGCCCCGCGCTGCACCCGAGGGCTGGGGCACCCACAGTTCAGATTGATTTCGTCATAGCCCCATTCGAGCGCCAGTTTGGCGCAACGAGCCAGATCAGCAGGCTCACTACCGCCTAACTGCAGCGCCACAGGGTGCTCTTGCACACTGAAATCAAGATGTCGCGCCACGTCTCCATATAGCAACGCCCCAGTCGTCACCATTTCCGTGTAAAGCAAAGCTCGCTGTGTAATCAGGCTATGAAAATATCGGCAATGTCGATCCGTCCAATCGAGCATCGGGGCAACGGAAAGCGCAGAAGGCATCAATGGGAATACTCAAAAAATAATATAAAAAATATAATAACAACGCAATAATATTAAAATTGCACATCCACCACGCACAAAAAAGTTATCGAACCCTCATCAACTTTGCAACAGCCTGCTGCAATAGACCTCGCACCTGCCGATCAAAAATAATAATCAAAGCACCATACACAGCTGCTCCGACAATGATTTGAGAAAAAATTCGAAATGCCAGATCTGGCGGATCGACATTAATCACCACGCCATACATTATTAGTGTAAATGAACCATATTTCAATATATCGAACCAAGGGATTCTTATTTTCACGACTTTGCGACCATAATAAGCCGCCATGATGGTGTACAAAAAGTAGCTGACCAGTGCCGCAAAAGCAGCCCCCTCAATACCAAATGGGCGAACAAGCACGACTGTCAATACAATATTTACGGCTGCGGCCGTCAATACAGAATACATGACGACTTTAGTTAGTTTATTGATGTAGATGCCGGCACTAAAAATTGGAGTTCCACCCGAAACCAGCATGCCCCCTACGATAAATACGATCAATGTAGCACTTACATCATATTTTGAAGAGGCCAGAAGCCGGAGTAATTCAGGACCTACAGCAGCCATGCCACCCAATACAGGGAGTGCCAGCGCAATATAATATTTAAGGGCTTGTTGTATGAATTCAATAGTTTTCTCGCGCCCCTGTTGCTCCCACATCCTGAAGTACATCGGCACAACAGCCTGCGCAAAGGAAGCAGTCAACACTCCTTGCAAATAATCACTAAAATTAAATGCCGCAGAAAATGCACCCAAAGGCTCTGGGCCCAGTTGATAATTTATGATGTAACGCCCACTCATGTTCAGCAGCAGCATAGAAAGCTCGCTAGCAAGCAACGGCAACCCAAACACTAACATCGACATGAAAAGCGGCCTGTTAAACTGCCGCACATCAAAAACGTGCTGCCTCGCATAGTAAAAAATTATGACTGCCACAGCAATAAATTCACCCACCATGGAAGAAATAAAAAACCCCTCCAAAGTGCGTGAAACATAAAAAAGCACAAAAAATATCAAACCCAGCCCAAGATATTTTCTAACCGTGAAATAGGTGCTGTAAATTCCGCTTTTTTGTTGAGCGCGCAGCATGTTATACATTGCACTATCCACCACACGGATAAAAATAAGTGGCGATGCCAATATAATCAAGTATTTTGTTTGCTCATTTGACAACCAGGCCGTGGGCACAAAACGGATCCCCACAATACTGAGCAAGGTCACAATCAACCCAACGACAATCATCCCAAATAAAACGGTAGAAAAAAATTGCGTCGCAGTATTTTTCCTCGTCCCAGCCTCAACCTCGCTGTAATAACGTACTACCGAGTGTTGCAAGCCAAGTTTTCCTATTCCTACTAAAAATAGGATCGTAGAGGTAACCAATGCCATTGTTCCATATTCTGCAACCGAAAAAATCCGAGTGAGAATTGGAAAAGAGATGATGCTGGCCAACATAACCAGCACACTGCCAATCGAATAATTTGAAGTATGCTGAAAAAGGCGTGCAAGTACTCCGCGCCTTTCACCCTTGGCCCTCACCACGGTATCCTTACCGATTTGCATTGATTTTTGCCTCAGTCATTGGATGGCTCAGCGGAGCACTTGGCTGAGTGTAGACAGCTAAAAGCGATTGCATGACCGCTTCAGTAGAAAAGTATTGCTCGACAAATCGCCGGGCAGTTGCGCCCATCTCTTGCCTTAAATTTGGGTTCTCAGCCAAATGACTAATTGCCGCCGCCAACCCATCGGCATGATTTGGCGGCACTAGCAACCCCGTCTCGCCATGAGTGATCACATCTTCATGACCACTGATCTGGGTGGCAACCGTTGGCAGTCCATTTGCCATCGCCTCGAGAACCGCATTGGGTAGACCCTCCTGATGCGAGGCTTGCACGTACAAATTGTGCGAGGACAAAAGTGCCGGCACATCCTGCACCAAACCAGGGAAAGAAACACTGTTGTCAATGCCCAACTGCCGGGAAAGCGTCATCAGCCTTTCTCTCTCCGGTCCATCACCAGCAAGGGTCAAGTGTGCATCAGGTGATTGCAAGGATACCCTCACCCAGGACTCCAGCAAGACATCCAGCCCTTTTACCGGAACGTGGCGCCCGACAAACACAGCGCGAAGTGAAGACTGATCTCTAGTCCCTTTGTATGCAAAGCGCACCAAATCCACAGCATTCGGCAGAAGATGCAAGCGCTCCTTGGCGAAACCGGCTTCCAGCATGATCTTCACCGTCCTCTTGCTGATGCATTGATAGGCATCGAGATGCTGAGCACCTCTCCGCAAAATCCGGTGAACAGGCTTTGACATTAATTTTGGATCGAGAATACCCCCCTGAAACTCCGCCGCACCAGAAACTTTGACTATAAGAGTTGGCTTCAGCCATCGATTGATCCAACCCGCCGCCCCGGCAAGATTATGCATCATATGAATGTGAATAGCATCAAATTCGCCTTGATGTCTCAACAACCAGAGCGCAAAATTTAGATTGAGTAATATCGCACCAAGTCCCTTTATTTTCGGATACCCCAATCTCAGTACCGGAATACCATCAACCTGATCGGCAAACGGGAGCGAGCGGTCCAGGTGCGGCACCAGAACGCGCACCTCGTGACCGGCAGCGGCGAATGACCGACTAAGTAGCCGGGCCTGCATCTCTGCACCACCCGTTGCAGGATAGCGTCCGTCAACCACCATTAATATACGTATTGGAGCGTGCATATTAAATGAAATGCCAATTTAGGTAAACCGCATAAATTTTAAACAAGGAGATTTCATGCCGCGATCCTGCCCGCCTCTCAAAATCGAGCATCTCCATGAACAAAAAGTCCTTTAGTCGATTTTTGTGAAATGACCTTCGCAGGAATTCCGCCGATAGTTGCATTACCCTCTGGAAAGCTTTTATTGACTACCGCATTGGCGCCCACTGCTGTATTGTCGCCAATCTCTATCGCGCCAAAAAGTTTTGCCCCTGGTGCAATATAACAATTGTGTCCTATTCTTGGCACTTCGTTTCCTCTGCCAAGCTGCGCTCCGATATTCACGCCTGTATGAATTCTGCAATTCGAACCAATTCTTGCCCCGGAATTCACGACGATCGTGCCGTAGTGCAAAATTGCAAGGCCTGGGCCAAAAACATTGATCGGTATCGAGAACCCTAGCTTGATCGAAAGCTTACGAAAACGATGTACTGCAAGGCGGCGCCGAAAAAAATTTTTCTCACAGTTCGTGAGAAATTCGACTTTTCTAAGCAAGCGCTGAAATTGAAAAATTTCGTCAAACAGCCAGGCCCAACGCGAATTCACCCCCAAAGCGATGCGGTCCGCCTCGAGATACCTTTGGTAGTCTGCGTACGATTTGATCAAGCTGCGCTCCCTTTTGCGATTTCAGTCGGTATCTATTTTTGCACTCAAATGTTGCCTTGCACTCCCCCAACTAAGCGACGCTGATCCAGTGCCGGATGGTGCTGCAAGAAAGCCCAAGCAGACCTGCGGAGGCGTAACGTCGAGCAGATGGGACGCGGCCCTTGGCCCCCCCCCGGAAAATGGGAATTTTTGGTCACTACAGGGTCATTGCGGGGACAAATTGTTGTCCGAAAGACGAAAAAAAGCCCACAGCGTTAGTGTGGGCCAATCCTGTAAGCTGTTGTTTTTACAGATATTTGGAGGCGGGGGTCGGAATCGAACCGGCATAGACGGCTTTGCAGGCCGCTGCATAACCACTCTGCCACCCCGCCGGGTGACTTGGCTTTTGCGTCAATGTTGAAGATCGTACGCAAAACCGCCGGATGCTGCTGCGCTGACCCAGACTTGATCTGCCTTTGGTCAAACTCTGTGTTGTCTCCAGAAAGTGACAACAGGCTCCGGACACAAAAAAGGGAAGCTTGGCTTCCCTTTTTTGCTGAGAATTTGGAGCGGGAAACGAGACTCGAACTCGCGACCTCAACCTTGGCAAGGTTGCGCTCTACCAACTGAGCTATTCCCGCGTAAAACGATTATTTTCGCAGCGCCTGAACCGCTTGTCAACACTCGCTCGTAAAAAGATTGATCAATGCAAGCCGCGTTCGTCAGGCTCGTCCACTGAGGTGGCGATCACGCTAACCGGGCGGCCCTTGAGACGATGCCACACATAGACGCCGTAGCCGGACAATCCATATAGAACAAACAAGCCAAACAACACCAGCGGAGGCTGGTACGCGATCAGGCCAATCAACAGCACGATGAGAAAGATGCTGATGAAAGGCACGCTGCGTCGGAAGCTAACGTCCTTGAAGCTGTAGAACGGCACGTTGGTCACCATGGTGAGTCCGGCGAAAAGCGTGATGACAAAACTGAACCAGGCGACATGCGCGCCCTGCACACCGGCATCCGTCATGATCCAGAGAAAACCGGCCACCAGCGCCGCAGCGGCCGGACTGGGCAGGCCTTGAAAGTAGCGTTTGTCGATCACCGCAACATTGGTGTTGAAGCGCGCAAGCCGCAGAGCAGCACCTGCGCAATACACAAAGGCGGCCAACCAGCCCAGCTTGCCCAGACCACGCAGCGACCATTCATAAATGATGAGCGCAGGGGCCGCACCGAACGACACCATGTCGGCGAGTGAATCGAACTGGGCGCCGAATTCGCTTTGGGTATTGGTCATCCGCGCAACCCGGCCATCGAGGCTGTCGAGCACCATGGCGGCGAAGATGGCCGTAGCCGCGGAGTCGTATCGCCCGCTCATCGCCATCACGATGGCGTAGAAGCCGCAGAACAACGCGGCAGCGGTGAAGGAGTTGGGCAGAAGATAGATGCCGCGCCGACGACGGTGTGCAGGATCGTCGTCAGGCTCAGGCGGCTGATAGGACACCTCCGGCGACCGAGGCGTATCGGCCTCTGGTGCCGCATCTGCCTGTTCCGACAAACTGGTCTGCTGGGGAAATTGGGCCACATTTCGCGACATGCTCAACCTCTCTGAAGTAATGGGCGGCTTCGGGAAAAGACTTCAGGCGGCGAAATCGGCCAGCACCGTGCTGCTGGCGTAAACCTTGTCTCCGATCGAAACGCGCGACTGCGTATCCAGCGGCAGATAGACATCGACACGCGAACCAAACCGGATGAATCCAAACCGTTGCCCGCGCTGCAAGGCATCGCCCGCCTTGACGTAGCAAAGAATGCGCCGGGCAATCAAGCCGGCAACTTGCACGGCAGTCACCACGCGACCGTCACAATCGATCACCAGCGCATTGCGCTCGTTTTGCTCGGAGGCTTTGTCGAGATCGGCGTTCACAAACTTGCCCGGAAAATACTGCACATCGCGCAAGGCGCCGTCCACCGGGGCACGGTTCGAGTGCACATTGAACACGTTCATGAACACGCTGATTTTGAGGGCATCGCGCCCGGCGTAAGGGTCGAACGCGTGCGTAATGGCCACGATGCGGCCATCGGCCGGGCTGAGAACGGCGAGCGGATCGCGAGGGATCGGACGGGCGGGATCGCGAAAGAACTGCACCACGAAAATCGTCAGCAGCCAGATCGGCAATGACCACCAGAACCCGGCGAGCGCCCAAACGATCACGGAAAGCAGCACGCTGCTGGCAATAAAGGGCCAGCCTTCGCGGGCCAGAATGGGATGGGGATAAGTCATGGGTGGAGTTTAATCGCCGGAAGGCCCGGCATGAAGCACAACACCCGGCATGGGCCGGGTGTTGTGAAAGTCAAAGGGTCCGAAGATCAGTTCTTCGATTTGTCCACCAATTTGTTGGCCTTGATCCAAGGCATCATCGCACGCAGCTTCTCACCGACCTGTTCGATCTGATGATCCGAGGTCAGACGGCGGCGCGAGAGCAAGGTGGGCGCACCGGCGCGGTTTTCCAGAATGAAGCTCTTGGCGTATTCACCGGTCTGGATGTCCTTGAGGCACTGACGCATGGCGTTCTTGGTGTCCTCGGTGACGACCTTCGGCCCGGTGACGTACTCGCCATACTCCGCGTTGTTGGAGATCGAGTAGTTCATGTTGGCAATGCCGCCTTCGTAGATCAGATCGACGATGAGCTTGAGTTCGTGCAGGCACTCGAAGTAGGCCATCTCGGGCGCGTAGCCGGCCTCGACCAGGGTCTCGAAGCCTGCCTTGATGAGCTCGACAGTACCGCCGCACAGCACGGCTTGCTCGCCGAACAGATCGGTCTCGGTCTCCTCGCGGAAGTTGGTCTCGATGATGCCAGCCTTGCCGCCGCCGTTGGCCACGGCGTAAGAAAGCGCCAGATCACGCGCCTTGCCCGATTTGTCGGCATGCACCGCAATCAGGTGCGGCACACCGCCGCCCTGGGTGTAGGTGTTGCGCACGGTATGGCCGGGCGCCTTGGGAGCGATCATGATGACGTCGAGATCGGCGCGCGGCTGAACTTGGCCGTAATGCACGTTGAAGCCGTGCGCAAAGGCCAGTGCGGCCCCCTTTTTCATGTTCGGTTCGACGGCATTGCGATAGACCTCGGCGATGTTCTCGTCGGGCATGAGCATCATCACCACATCGGCGCCTTCAACGGCCTTTTCGACCTCGGCGACCTTCAGGCCGGCCTTCTTGGCCTTGTCCCAGGAAGCGCCGTTTTTGCGCAACCCGACGGTGACCTTCACGCCGCTGTCATTCAGATTCTGCGCATGCGCATGGCCCTGCGAGCCATAGCCCACGATGGTGACTTTCTTGCCTTTGATGAGGGAGAGATCGGCGTCTTTGTCGTAATACACGTTCATATTGGCTCCTGAAGTAGAGGTTCTGCGCTTGGCGGGACATTCCTCGCCGCAAAGGGAAAACAAAAAGAGAGATGCGTCGACCTGAGATCAGGCGCGCAGGATACGCTCGGCGCGGCCAATTCCGCAGCTGCCGGTTCGCACGGTTTCCAGAATGGCCGTGGGATCGACCGCCTGGATGAAAGCGTCGAGCTTCGCGGCATCGCCGGTCAGTTCGATGGTGTAGGACTTGTCGGTCACGTCGATGATGTGGCCGCGGAAAATGTCGGACATGCGCTTGATCTCTTCGCGCTCTTTGCCCACGGCCCGCAGCTTGATCAACATGAGCTCGCGCTCGATGAAGGAAGCCTCGGTGAGATCGACAACCTTGACCACTTCGATGAGTCGGTTGAGGTGCTTAGTGATCTGCTCGATGACTTCTTCCGAACCGCTGGTGACGATGGTCATGCGCGACAGCGAGGCGTCTTCCGTGGGCGCCACGACCAGCGATTCGATGTTGTAGCCCCGAGCGGAAAACAAGCCCACCACACGCGACAAGGCACCAGGTTCGTTTTCCAGCAAAACGGCAATGATGTGTTTCATGAATTCACTCCTCTACGCAGGCTTCGTGCGGCGCCGGTAAGCGTCGCCTGGCTGCTGCGAGATTGATGATGGAAGCGTGCATAACAGCGCACGCGGTTGTCGAAAGCGCGGGCTTGGCGTTTGGCAGAGCGCGGCGTCCGGTGAGACGCCGCTACGGCCAAACCCCAACGACTCGCGCGGTTCAATGGCTCAGAGATCCTCCGAACCGAGCAGCATGTCGGTGATCCCGCGGCCCGCCTGCACCATGGGCCAGACGTTCTCCGTGGGGTCCACCGAGATGTCGAGGAAGACCGTGCGGTCTTTCATCGCAAACGCCTTCTCCATGGCGGGGCGCAGGTCTTCGGGCTTGTCCACCTTGATGCCCACATGACCATAGGCTTCGGCGAGCTTGACGAAGTCGGGCAAGGAATCCATGTAGGAATGGGAATACCGGCCTTCGTACTCGATTTCCTGCCACTGCCGCACCATGCCGAGATAGCGGTTGTTGAGCAGAATGATCTTTACCGCCGTGCCGTATTGCAGGCAGGTGGCAAGCTCCTGAATGTTCATCTGGATGGAACCATCGCCCGTGACGCAAACGGCTTCAGCTTCGGGCTTGGCCAGCTTGATGCCCATGGCATAGGGCAGGCCCACGCCCATGGTGCCCAAGCCGCCCGAATTGATCCAGCGACGCGGCTCGGGAAATTTGTAGAGCTGCGCGGCCCACATCTGATGCTGGCCGACGTCGGAGCAGATATAGGTCTCGCGGTCCTTGGTCAACTCGTACAGCGTGTCGATCACGGCCTGCGGCTTGATGACCTCGGTCGAATGCTCATAGGCGAGACAGTCGCGCTTGCGCCATTCGTCGATCTGCGCCCACCAGGCCGCCAGCGCGCCGCCGTCGTTCTTGTGGCCGGCCTTGAAGGATTGTTCGAGCTGATCGATGAGTTCCTGCAGCACCTCGCCGACGTCGCCCACGATGGGCACATCCACCTTCACCCGCTTCGAGATGGAGGAAGGGTCGATGTCGATGTGCACGATCTTGCGCTGGTTTTGCGCAAAATGCCCCGGATTGCCGATCACACGGTCGTCGAACCGCACGCCCACCGCAAGCAGCACGTCGCAATGCTGCATCGCCATGTTCGCCTCGAAGGTGCCGTGCATGCCAGGCATGCCGAGAAACTTCGGGTCTTCGCCGGGCATCGCGCCCAGCCCCATCAGCGTATTGGTGCAGGGGTACTTCAGCAGATCGGCCAGCTTGCGCAACTCGGGAGACGCATTCGCCAGCACCACGCCACCGCCCGTGTAGATGTAGGGGCGCTTGGCCGAGAGCAGCAGTTGCACCGCCTTGCGGATCTGGCCGCCGTGGCCCTTGCGCACCGGGTTGTACGAGCGCATCTCCACGGTTTTGGGATACTCGAACTGAGTGGTGTGACGCGACACGTCCTTGGGCACATCCACCACCACCGGACCGGGCCGACCCGAACGGGCGATGTGGAACGCCTTTTTCATCGTGACCGCCAGATCGCGCACATCCTTGACCAGGAAGTTGTGTTTGACCACCGGGCGGGTGATGCCCACGGTGTCGCACTCCTGAAACGCGTCCAGCCCGATGGCCGTCGTCGGCACCTGCCCGGTGATGATCACCATCGGAATCGAGTCCATATACGCGGTGGCGATGCCCGTGATGGCATTGGTCGCCCCCGGCCCGGAGGTCACCAGGGCCACACCAACATCGCCCGTCGCACGGGCATAGGCGTCTGCAGCATGGACCGCAGCCGATTCCTGCCGCACCAGTACATGCTGGATCGAGGTTTGCTTGTAGAGTTCGTCGTAGATGTAGAGCACGGCCCCACCGGGGTAACCCCACATGAATTCGACGCCTTCTTCCTGAAGGCATCGCACCAGGATTTCGGCCCCGGTGAGTTCCTGCGCGCTTGCCGCGCCGGACTTTGATGCGGCCGTAGCGGCCGACTTGTGTTCTGTGCGATTCATTTCCATGAGTTCACCTTGTGAATTTCTCTGACGAAAGACTTCAGGTCTCCCTCGGCACCCGCTTGTGGCCGGCCTTTGGGATACACGTGCGATCTGGAACGTTGTGGGCGCGGCAGGCGATGCAAATCGCATCTCACCTTGTTGCTGCACGGAGGCTCAGACCAAACGGAACTGCGTAGTGTAGTGCAGCGCAGCACTGCTGCACATGAGCACGGGAATTTTGGACTCCCATTCTGGCCTCCCATCAAAGCGGACTGAGGCCCCAACGCCGGTCGGCGGGTTGAGTTTCCTGGTGCAGTCTTGTTGCCCATTTGGTGCAACGATGCACCATTGCATAATGTGCAGTTGCCTCTCATCCTCACGGACTGCACCACGTCCGACTCGATGGCCACCGAACGAGAACTCAACGAATTCCTCGCCAGCATCGACAAGCGCGCCTTTTTGCGTGCCGCGTTCTCGACGCGCGACGACGACGCCGCGATGGATCTGGTGCAGGAGGCGATGATCAGCCTGGCGACCAAATACGCCGACAAACCGCGCCAGGAGTTGCCACTGCTGTTCCAGCGCATTCTGACCAATGCCATTCTCGACTGGCATCGCAAGCGCAAGGTGCGCAACGCGCTTTTCAGCAATCTGTCGGATTTTGAATCTCAGGACAGCGAGGGCGAATTTGACCTGCTCGAAACGCTGGAACTCGAAGCACTGAGCGAGCATCTCGAGAGCGCCGAGACCCAGGTTCAGCGCATGCAGATCCTGAAACATCTCGAAACTGAAATTTCGCGTTTGCCCGCACGTCAACGGGAAGCGTTTTTGTTACGTTATTGGGAAGAACTCGACGTTGCCGAAACCGCGCAGGCCATGGGCTGCTCGGAAGGCAGCGTCAAAACGCATTGCTCGCGCGCCATCCATTCGCTGGCACGCGTCTTGAAAGCCCAGGGCTACTCATGAAAAACGACGCAACCGATCCGCTGCGCCCCAAAGTCGAAGCCCGCCTTGCGCAGCAACTCGCCACACGGCTGCAACAGGCCGAGCGGCAGATCACGCCCGAACAATCCGAGCGCCTCAAGGCCCTGCGGCTGATGGCGGTCGCCCAGATTCAGCCCGTTGCGGCAACTGCAGCCGTCGCGCAGGGCCGCGCCCTTTCGCTGGCGGGCCCCTCGCTCTGGAGGTCGTGGTTGTTTCGTTTCGGCACCGTTCTGCCGCTGATCGTGCTGGTCGTCGGCCTGCTGGCCTTGCAAGACTATCAACAGGAACGGTTCGTGCGCGTCACGGCCGACATCGATACCGCCCTCTTGCTGGGCGATTTGCCACCAGCGGCCTACGCCGACCCCGGATTTGCCCGCTACCTCAAGCTGGAGCGCTGATGACTTTGCGCCCCTGTCCTCCACGCCTGATGGAGCGCTCCCTCCTGCTTCAGTCCACCCTGTTTCATTCCGCTCTGTTTCAGTCCGCCCTGCTGCTGTGCCTGCTCGTGGCCCTGCTGTTCTGCGTCGCACCGGCGCAAGCAGCTGAAGCGCCGCCGAGCTGGCAACACCTCAGCGCGACGCAGCAGCACATTCTTGCCCCACTGAAAGCCGACTGGCGGGAATTTGATCACGACCGCAAGAAAAAATGGCTCGATATCGCCGCCCGCTATCCCGCAATGAGTGCGGAGCAACAAAAAACCCTGCAGCAGCGGATGAATGAGTGGTCGCACCTCAGTCCGGAAAAACGTCGTCTGGCGCGCGAAAATTTTCTATCCACCGGCAAGACGCCACAGCAAAGTCGCCGCGAAGCCTGGGAGGCCTACCAAAAACTGCCTCCGGCAGAGCGTGAGCGGCTCAAGGAAGAAGCCCGCCATCCCAAACCCCACCCCGGGCAGGTGGGCAAATATTTGCAGGAAAAACAGGCCGCGGCAAACCACGCACCGCCCGTCAAAACCGCGCCCCGCCCCCCTCTCCCAGCATCGGCGCCGATACCCGCCAAAACCGCCTCCGCTGCCGTGCCTTGTGCGGATGTGCTGCGCTGCCCGGCCCGCTAAATTCGCGCTGCGGGCGCACGTCTTCGCCCAAATCCATGCCTTCTCTAAACGCACCCCCGCTGCGCCGACGCCTGGCCTGCCTCACCTATGAAGGGCTCATACTGTTGGGCCTGTCGCTGGTCACTGCGGCGGTCACGCTAGGGCTCCTGCATCTGCTGGGTTTGCAGCAGGCGTCGGCGACACACCGAGTCGTCCTGCAAGTCGCAGAATTCGTTGTGCTCACCGGCTATGGCGCCGGTTTCTGGAGTGCAGGTCGACAAACACTGCCCATGAAGGTCTGGAAAATCGCGCTGGTCACCCCCAACGGGGCGCCGCTCAGTCTTGGGCGGGCGTTATGGCGCGCCGTTCTGGCCTGGCTCTGGGTCATTCCCGCCCTGGCCTTGGCCGCGGCCCTGCATCTTTCACCGGAGGAGACCGGCTGGCTGCTCGCGGCGGGTATTTTGCTATGGGCAGGCGCCAGCCTGCTGCGCAAAGACCGTCAGTATCTGCACGATTTGCTCGCGGGCACGCGCCTGGTGCCCGCAAACGGATAGCCCGTCCATGAAACTCGACCCTCACGCCATCTGGTACGCATGGGACGGCTGGAACGCACGCCTGTTCCTCGCCATCAATCACGCCGGAGACAACCCGGTGTGGAATAACGCCGCACGCATGGGCACCGTCTTGGGCGACCATCATCTGCTGCCGGTCTACCTCGGCCTGCTGCTGACCCTCGCGATGCGCTGGCCCCGGCTGATTTCTCTGCGCAGTGTGCTGGTCTATGCCTGGGCCAATCTGCTGTTGTTTCTCTCGATTTACGGCGTACTCAAACCCTGGGCCCACTTTCCGCGACCGCTTGAGGTTTTCGGCCCGCAGATGGTTCATGTACTTGGAGAACCCAAGTTTGCGCACAGCTTTCCCTCGGGTCACGCGGCATTTGCCATGGTGCTCGCCGCAAGTCTGGCCTTTTCGCTGCCCCGCCCCTGGCGCGTCGCGCTGTGGCTGTTCGCGCTTTGGGTGGCATGGTCACGCATCGCCGTCGGCGCGCACTTCCCGGCTGACGTGATCGGCGGGGCGTTCGTGGGCGCCCTGTGCGTCTTGGTGGCGCACGGGCTCGCCACGTTGTGGATTCGGGGCGCGAAGCCCCACTGAATTGCCGGTAGCGTCTACGACATAAAAAAACGCCCCGACTTGCGGGGCGTTTTCATCAGACAACTTCTGCGCACATCAGGTGAATTTGCGCGTGGCCATGAAGCGGTCGAACTCGTTGTCCGCGAAGCGGAACCAGAGGATGTCGTCGTTGCGGAATTTGTACCAGTCGGTATAGACCTTTTTCCAGTTGGGATTGCTGGCTGAAAGCTCGTTATAGATGTCGTTGGACGCCTTGAAGGCCGCCTCCATCACATCTTTCGGGAAGCCCTGCAGCTTGGCGCCCTTGCCCACCAGCTCCTTGAGTGCGGGCGGATTTTTGGCGTCGTACATGGCCTGCATATTGATGTGCGCGTGCGAGGCCGCCAGTTCCACGATCGCCTTGTAATCGGGCGACAGGGCGTTGTAGGCCTTCTGGTTGACGAACAGGTCAAGCTGCGGGCCGCCTTCCCACCAACCGGGGTACAGGTAGTTCTTCGCCACCTTGTAGAAGCCGAGCTTCAGATCGTCATACGGGCCGATCCATTCCGCCGCGTCGATGGTGCCCTTTTCCAGCGAGGGATAGATGTCGCCGCCGGGAATGTTTTGCGGCACCACGCCGATGCGCTCCATCACCTTGCCGGCGAAGCCGCCGACGCGCATCTTCAGGCCCTTCATGTCCGCCAGGCTCTTGATCGGCTTGCGGAACCAGCCGCCCATCTGCGCCCCGGTGTTGCCCATGGGGAAGTTGATGATGCTGTAGTTCGTGTAGAACTCGCGCATGAGCTTGAGGCCGTTGCCCTGATACATCCAGGCGCTCATCTGGCGGGAGTTCATGCCAAAAGGCACGGCGCAGCCCAGCGCGAAGGTCGGGTCTTTGCCGAAGAAGTAGTACGGCGCGGTGTGGCAGCACTCCACCGTGCCTTGCTGCACGGCATCGACCACGCCGAACGGCGGGACGAGCTCGCCGCCGGCGTGCACACTGATCTCGAACTTGCCGCCCGACGCTTCCTTGACCTTCTGGGCGAAGATGTTGGCCGCACCGAAGATGGTGTCGAGCGAATTGGGAAAACTTGAAGCCAGGCGCCAGCGCACCGCCTGCTGGGCCATGACGACGGCCGGGGCGGTACCCGCGGCCAGAATACCGGCGAGGCCGGCGTGTTTGACAAATGAACGGCGTTCCATAGGGTCTCCTGGTAAATAAGTCACTCTCGATACAGATGATTCATTTCATATCAAGATGCTTCCAATTGTATTGACGCTGACCAATCTCCCATGAAAAAGCCCGCTTCAAGCGGGCCGGTTCACGAATAAACCTGAAACTCAGGTGAGCTTGCGCGTGGACATGAAACGATCGAACTCGTTCTCGGCAAAGCGGAACCAGAGGATGTCGTCGTTGCGGAATTTCACCCAGTCCGTATAGACCTTGCGCCAGTGCGGGTTGCTCGACGACAGTTCGTTGTAGACGTCGTTGGCGGCCTTGTACGCGGCCTCCATCACGTCCTTCGGGAAGCCCTGCAGCTTGGCGCCCTTGCCCACCAGCTCCTTGAGGGCTGGGGGGTTCTTGGCGTCGTAGGCAGCCTGCATATTGACGTGGGCATAGGCCGTCGCGGCATCGACCGCGGCCTTGTAGTCTGCGGGCAGCGCGTTGTAGGCCTTCTGGTTGACGTAGAGATCAAGCTCCAGACCGCCCTCCCACCAGCCGGGGTACAGGTAGTTCTTTGCCACCTTGTAGAAGCCCAGTTTCAAATCGTCGTAAGGGCCGATCCACTCCGCTGCGTCGATGGTGCCCTTTTCCAGCGAGGGATAGATGTCGCCGCCGGGAATGTTTTGCGGCACCACGCCGATGCGCTCGATCACCTTGCCGGCGAAACCGCCGATGCGCATCTTCAGGCCCTTCATGTCGGCCAGGCTCTTGATGGGCTTGCGGAACCAGCCGCCCATCTGCGCGCCGGTGTTGCCGCAGGGGAAGTTGAGGAAGTTGTACTGGCTGTAGAACTCGCGCATGAGCTTGAGACCGTTGCCCTGGAACATCCACGCCGTCATCTGGCGCGAGTTGAAACCGAACGGCACTGTGCCACCCAGCGCGAAGGTCGGGTCTTTGCCGAAGAAGTAGTACGGCGCGGTGTGGCAGCACTCCACCGTGCCTTGTTGCACGGCATCGACCACGCCGAACGCCGGTACCAGTTCACCGGCGGCGTGCACCGAGATCTCGAACTTGCTGTTGGTCAGGTCTTTGACCTTCTGCGCGAACACATTGGCGGCGCCATAAATCGTGTCGAGCGAATTGGGAAAGCTGGAGGCCAGGCGCCAGCGCACCGATTGCTGGGCCATGACGGCCGGGGCGGTACCGGCAGCGAGGATGCCGGCGAGGCCAGCGTGTTTGACAAAGGAGCGACGTTCCATGGAGTCTCCGGAAGGGGAAGGAAAAAGATCGGGATGTGCTTTGTTTGGCAGTCGTGAGACGGCTTGACCCGACGCAGCCATCGTAACTTCTGTAACCATCCGCATCCTTACGGGTAAGCGCGAAGGATTCCTGACTCTGGCGCGAATCAGCTTTGACTTGATGTCAACAATGCGGACGCGCAAACGACAAGGCCGCCCGAAGGCGGCCTTGTGCGAGGGACTCGGCAAACTCAGCCCGCGCCGCCCACGGTCATGCCGTCGATCAGGATGGAACCCGTGGTCTTGCTGCCAAAGGTGTGCGTATCAGCCCCCACGGCCACGACGTTGCGCAGCATGTCGCGCAGGTTGCCGGCAATGGTGATCTCCTGCACGGGATAACGGATTCTTCCGCCCTCCACCCAAAACCCCATGACCCCGCGCGAATAATCGCCGGTGACATAGTTGACGCCGTGGCCCATGAGTTCGATGGCGAACAGCCCGGTGTCGAGCTTGCGCAGCATGGCGCGCAGATCGTCCTTCGGGCTGGCGAGGCGGCTTTGCAGCAGCAGGTTGTGTGCGCCGCCAGCGTTGCCGGTGGTCTGCATGCCGAGTTTGCGCGCCGAATAAGTGCCGAGCAGATAGCCCTGTACCACGCCGCCGTCCACCAGACTGCGCTTGTGCGTGGCCACGCCTTCGCTGTCGAACGGCGAGCTGCCGCGGCGTTTGGGCAGGCTGGGGTCTTCGATCAGATCGATGTGATCGGCCCAAACCGGCTGGCCCAAGCTGTCTTGCAGAAAAGAGGATTTGCGATACAGCGCCCCGCCACTGATGGCGTGGGTGAAGCTGCCGATCAGACCGGAGGCCAGCGGCGACTCGAACAGCACCGGGCACTTGCGCGTGGACAGCTTGCGCGCCTTCAGCCGCGACAGCGCACGCTCTGCGGCGTAGCGGCCCACCGCCTCGGGAGAGGCCAGATCGGCGGGGTCGCATTCAGACGTCCACCAGTAATCGCGCTGCATATCGTCGCCGCGGCCTGCAATGGGCGCACACGACAGACTGTGCGACGAGGTAGCGTAGCCGTCGCAGAAGCCGCGGCTGTTGGCCAGAACGAAGTGCGACTCCTGCGCCGAAACACTGGCGCCTTCGCTGTTCTGAATGCGCGGATCCACCGCGAACGCGGCCTTCTCGGCGCGCAAGGCCAGCTTGGCCGCGGCTTGCGGCGTCAGGTCCCAGGGGTGATAGAGATCGAGAGCAGCCGCGCTCTTGCCTATCGCCAGTTGTTCGGCATCGGGCAGACCGGCGCAGTCGTCTTCCGCGGTGTAGCGGGCGATATCGAAGGCCGCCTGGGCAGTTCGGGCAATGGCCTCGGCCGAAAAATCAGACGTGCTCGCATGGCCCCGTCGCTGACCGTCATACACCGAGATCGACAGGCTCTTGTCGCGGTTGTGCTCCACGTTCTCGATCTGGCCGCTGCGCACGCCGACCGACATGCCCTGCCCTTCGGAGACTTCCACTTGAGCGTCCGAGGCGCCGACCTTGCGCGCCTGTTCGAGCGCCTGCTGGGCGAGATCCTGAAACTGCGATTTGCTGTAGGCGAAACGTCCCACGATATGGCATTCCTTTTTGGGCGGCCCCGCTCACTGTCCGGGATGGGCAGGTGGCAAAGGCGCGCATGAACTCAACGGATAATAAGAGCCATGAAATTCCCGCATCGCCCCACCGGCTCCGCCTTTGATCCACCCGACGACCGCCCGCCGAGCAAAAGCCAGGTCAAACGCGACATGCTCGCGCTGCAAGAACTGGGCGAACAACTCATCAATCTGCCTGCCCACACCATCCGGCAGGCCGATCTGCCCGAGCCACTGCGCGACGCCGTACTCGAGGCCCAACGCATCACCGCGCATGGCGGCCGCAAGCGTCAGACCCTTTACGTGGGCAAGCTGATGCGCTCGACCGATGCCGAAGCGGTACGCGCCGTTATTGCTGCGGCCACCCAGGACGACCGCGCCAGCGTCGCCCGCATGCATGCGCTGGAGCGATGGCGCGACGTTCTGCTGGCCGACGACCAGGCGCAGACCGAATTCCTCGACAAATACCCCAGCACCGACGCGCAACAATTGCGCCAGCTCGTGCGCGGCGCACGCGCCGAAGTCGGCGCCGACAAGCCGCCGCGACTCACCCGTCAACTCTTCCAGTTCGTCAAAGCGGCCATCGCCGCGCACGACACTCCCAACCATCCCGCCGACGATGAACCCCTCCCCAGCTTCTGAAACGTCCGCCGCCGATCCGGTTCGCATCGGCCTCGTCTCCATCAGTGACCGCGCCAGCACCGGCATCTACCAAGACAAGGGCCTTCCCGCCTTGCGCGACTGGCTGAGCCGCGCCTTGCTCAATCCGGTGAGCTTTGTTGAACGGCTGATCCCCGATGACCGCCTGCAGATCGCCAACACGCTGTGCGAACTGGTGGACACCGAGCATTGCGACCTGGTGCTGACCACGGGCGGCACCGGCCCCGCCCCACGCGACGTCACCCCTGAGGCCACCCTGGACGTGGCCGACAAGGAGATGCCCGGCTTCGGTGAACAGATGCGCCGCATCAGTCTGCACTTCGTGCCCACCGCCATTCTTTCGCGGCAGACCGCAGTGATTCGCGCCAAAACGCTGATCATCAATCTGCCGGGCCAGCCCAAGTCGATCGCTGAAACGCTCGAAGGCGTGCGCGACGCCGCCGGGCAAAGCGTCGTGCCGGGCCTGTTCGCCGCGGTGCCCTATTGCGTCGATCTGATCGGCGGCTCCTATCTGGAAACCGACCCCGCGGTGTGCGTGGCCTTCCGCCCCAAGTCGGCGCAGCGGCCGCCCCGGGCTTCGTAACCCGCTCTCACGATCTTTCTTTCTGCGGGCACGACAGACGCAGGTCTTCCGCGTTATGCTCAAAATGCACAACGACAGGAGACTTGCAATGCACCCGATGAAATCACTCCCTCTCACCTTGAGCGCAATCGCGCTGGCTGCTGCCTGCACCACGGCCCAGGCTGAAACCCTGACCGTGTTCGCCGCGGGCACTCTCGGCAAAACCTTCACCACCCTGGCACACGGCTTCGAGAAGCTGCATCCCGGCGTGACCGTGCAACCGCAATTCGGCGGCAGCGTCAAAATGGTCAAGCAGGTCACGGTGCTGCATCAACCCGCCGATGTGGTGGCCGTGGCCGACTATTCGGTCATCCCCAAATACATGTTCAAGGGCGATGAAGGCGGCAAGCCGACTGCCGACTGGTCCATCGGTTTTCTGGGCAACGCCATCACCTTCATCTACACCCCAAAGAGCAAGGGAGCGAAGGAGATCAACGCCGACAACTGGTGGAAAATTCTCTCCGAACCCGGCGTGCAGATCGGGCGATCCAACCCCAATACCGACCCCTCGGGCTACCAAACCCTGCAGATGCTCGATCTGGCCAGCCGCTACTACAAGCAGCCCGATCTGGAAGCCCGGGTGCTGGCCAACTCCCCCGATACCAATATGCGCGACACCGAGACCGACCTGATCTCGGCCCTGGAACTCGGGCAGATCGACTATCTCGCCATCTACCATTCAGACGCCGTGCAGCATCACATGAAGTCGCTCGACCTGCCCCCGCAGATCAACCTCAGCGATCCCAAGTTCGATGCCGACTACGCCAAAGCCACCGCCAAGACCAAGAACGGCGAACTGACGGGTCGCCCCATCATTTACGCCGTGACCATCCCCGCCGACGCCCCGCACCCCAAGCTGGCGCAGGAATTCATCGCCTACGTGCTCGGCCCCGCGGGTCAGAAAGTGATTGCCGCCAACGGCTTCATCCCGCTCAAGCAACCCTATGCCATGCACCGCGATAAGGTGCCCCCCGCACTGCGCAAATTGACCGTGGCCTGGCCGGAATGAGCTCACCCCGAGCCAGCTGCGCTTCGCTTCCCCTCAAAGGGCGGCCCGGCGGGCTTGGCACTGTGATCACATCCCTGAGGAGCGCAAACCATGTTGAGGCGTGACGCGCGCAGCCCGATGTTCTGGGTGTTCTGGCTGATCGGCGCGACGCTGCTGGCTTTTATCGCCCTGCCTTTGCTGGCCCTGCTGCTGCACCCCACGCTGGGCGATCTGCGGCAGGTGGCGGCCATGACGGACGTGCGCAGCGCCATTGGCCTAAGTCTGGGGGCCGCACTGTTCAGCACGGTGCTGGCCGCGCTGTTCGCCGTGCCGCTGGCCTATGTGCTGGCGCGGCAGCAGTTTCGCGGCAAAAGCGCGGTGGAAGCGCTGGTCGATCTGCCGCTCACCATGCCGCACACCATTGCGGGCATCGCCCTGCTGCTGGTGTTCAGCCGCAACGGCTGGCTGGGCGCACCATTGGCGCACATCGGTCTGGAGTTCTGGGGCACCTTTGCCGGCATCGTGCTGGCGATGAGCTATGTCGGCCTGCCCTACGCGGTGAACGCCGCCCGCGGCGGTTTCGAAGCGGTGGATCTGCAGATCGAGCGCGCCGCGCGCATTCAGGGCGCGACGCCGTGGGAGGTGTTTCGCCGCGTCACCCTGCCGCTGGCGCGTCAGGGCATCGGCACTGGGCTGACGCTGTGCTTTGCCCGCGCCATCGGCGAGTTCGCCGCCGTGGTGCTGCTGGCCTATTACCCGATGACCGCGCCGATACGCATCTACGACCTGTTCCT
This sequence comes from Thiomonas sp. TH-17, assembly GCF_057473305.1. Taxonomy (NCBI): domain Bacteria; kingdom Pseudomonadati; phylum Pseudomonadota; class Betaproteobacteria; order Burkholderiales; genus Thiomonas; species Thiomonas sp. TH-17. The sequence continues at coordinate 3,378 of NZ_JBYCKI010000274.1, read as the reverse complement.
GCAGTCCGGGCTGCGGCAATCGGTGGCGGCTTCGGTGCTGTTTCTGCTGGTGGTCATGGCGCTGTTCTGGGGACTGAGGCTGCTCGCCTCGGCACGCGCGCCGCAGTCCTCGCAAGACCGGCAAAAGGCATGGCTGCACTGACGCAACGCACCGTTTTGGCGGCGCACGCGCTCACCGGCCCGGCCCACAGCGCGCCCGGCGCCCCGCGTTTACACGGGCTGCAACTACGCGGGCTGCAATGGGGCATCGGCGCCTGGCAGTCGGCCGTCGTCGATCTGCAAGTTCCGCCCGGCCAGACCCTGGTTCTGCTGGGCCACAACGGCGCCGGAAAAAGCGCCCTGCTCGACACGCTCGCCGGCTTCCTGCCCGCACGCGCCGGGCAGGTGCAACTGGGCGCGCAAGACCTCAACGCCCAGCCACCCGAGAAGCGCCGCATCGGCTATATGTTTCAGCGCGATGCGCTGTTTCCGCACTGGACGATTGCGCGCAATCTGCAGTTCGGCCGCGGCGCACAGGCCGATCTCGATCCGCTGCTCGACGCGCTCGATCTGCGGCCCTGGTTGAACCAGTATCCGCACCAGCTCAGCGGCGGCCAGCGACAGCGGGTTGCGCTGGCGCGGGCGCTGGTCGGTGCGCCCGAATTGCTGCTGCTCGACGAACCCTTTTCGGCCATCGACCCCGAGGCCCGCCCGGGTTTGCGACGCACCCTGGCTGCACTACTGCGCGAGCGCGCCATCACCACCGTGCTGGTGACGCACGACCCGGTGGACGCACGCCTGCTGGGCGACCTCGTGGGCGTGCTCGATGGCGGGCGTCTGCTGCAGGCGGGCACTCCACAGCAAGTGTTCGAGCGACCGGCCGATCTGTCCACGGCGCGACTGGCGGGTGTGGACAATCTGTGGCCGCTTCAAGTGCTGGCCCAGTCGCGGCTGGGCGCACACGACTGGCTCCTAGGCTTTGAAGCGCAGCCCGTGCTGAACTGGCGCGGCACGCTGCCTGCTGGCGCCGAGTTGCAACCCGGCGCCCGAGTCACCCTGGCCGTTCGCGCCGAGGCAGTGCATCCCTGCCCGGCTTCGACCTCGGCTTTAGAGACCCAAGACGACGGCAGCCTCACCCTGACGGCCCGCCTGATCGAGGCCCGATGCGAAGGCCCGCTGTGGCGGCTGCGCTGTGCGCTGCCCTGCGGGCTGGAAGCCCAGACCTACGCCCTGCCGACACTCTGGCGCGAACTCGCGCTGGAAATCGGCGGCCCCCTTGGCCTGCGTATCCGGCAGGCCGACCTGCATCTGCTGGCCTGAAATTCAGATCAATTGCCAGCCGCCGCAGAGGATGAAGTCGGCGCCAGACAAACCCGGTTGCGCCCCAGGCGCTTGGCCTGCAGCAAAGCCTGATCGGCGGCCCGGATGAGCGATGCGGCGTCGGCAAAAGCCCCTGCGCCCAGAGCCACCCCCACGCTGACCGACAGGGGCGGCAAATCGGCTTGCGGCACGGCAATGGCCGCGCGGATGCGCTCGGCCACGCGCATTGCGGCCTCTTCGGTCGTTTGCGGGCAGAGCATCAAAAACTCCTCGCCCCCCACCCGCGCGACAAAATCCATGCCGCGCGACTGCTGACGCAGCACACGCCCCACGGCACGCAAGGCCTGATCTCCCACGTCATGGCCCAGCCGGTCGTTGATGCGTTTGAACTCATCGATGTCGAACATCAGACACGCCAGCGGATGACCCTCTGCCACGGCCTGGGCGAAAATCGGCGGCAAAAAAGCGTCGAGCGCGCGGCGGTTGCCCAGGCCGGTCAGCTCGTCGGTACCCGCGGCCTGCAGCAACTCGGCGTTGCGCTGCTCCAGCGTGCGCAGGGTGCGCAAGCCGTGGCTGCGCTCGGCCTCGGCAGCGGCGAGCACCCGCGTGGCGCGCGCTCCGGTCTGCACCTTGGCGATCAGCATTTGCGGCAAGACGGGGGCAAAGAGCACGTCGTTCGCGCCGGCATCCAACGCGTTCAGCACCGCGTGCTGCTCCATGTCGCGGGACAGGGCCAGCAAGTAGATGCGCGGGCCACGCTCGGTGCGCAGGCTGCGGCAGAGCGCGGCCACGCTTTCGCCGTCGGCCCAATCGAGCACCACCACCCGCGGCCCCTGAATCTGCACGATCTCAAACGCCTCAGCCGACGCGGCGGCTTCGGTGACCGCATGTCCAGCCACTTCGAGCGCCTGCCGCAAGCCAAGACGCAGCGCGGCGTCCTTCGACACAATCAGCACTTCGTCGGCGATGGGTTCGTCGAGCAGCGGCGGAGTGGCCAGGGCGCGGCGCAGTCGGTCGAACTCGGCATCCACCTCTTGCTGTTCGAGCTTCATCTCGAACACCGCGGCCATGCCCGCCATGTCTTGCGCGGCGCTGGCGAGCACACCCTGCAGATCGCTTTCGCTGAGCTCAAGATGTTCGGCCAGGCTGCGCATCTGCCCGGCATCGGGCGCCACACCATCGGGACGAAGCTGCAGGCTGCGGCTGAGCGCCACGCACTCGCCCAACTGAGCTTCACGGCTTTGCGCAGCCCCCGGCGTCTGTGGCCGAATACGCACGGCCTGCGCCAGAACCACCGGAAACCCCCAGTGCGCGAGCAGCACCGCACTGGCGTCGCCCTGGTCGTAGCCGTACTGTTGCAACTGCTGAGCCAGCAGCGCTTGCACCGAACCCTCGGCCCCGATGTAAACCGCCTGCGCGCCCAGGCTCACGGCCATCGCGAGTTGTCCCACATCGGCGAGCAGGCCCAGGCTGAAGGCTTCGGCGCTGGGCATCTTGCCCACGCGCTGCGACAGATACTGGAACACCAGACCGCGCTGGATCGAGGTCATCCAGAACCGGCGCAGATCGAAACCTTCGATCTCCGTGGCCTTGCTCGCCTGCATGAGCGACAGCGCAATGGCCAGCCGCGCCAGCCCGCCCGTGCCGATTCGCAGCACCGCCTCTTCGATGGCCACTGCGGGGCGCATGCCCGCGAAGATGGCCGAGTTGGCAAGCTGAATCATGCGCGCCACCAGTGCCGGGTCTTTGCGCGCGATATTGGCGATGTCGCGCATGCCCAGATCACGGCGCTCCAGCGCGCGCATGAGTTCTAGCGCGACCGCGCTGGGCGACGGCAGGGGCCGGTTCTCGGCGGTCAGGGCTTGAAGAATCTCGGGATCGGTCAGTGGCGAAGCAGGCATGGGAACGATTTTTATTGGAATGTCAAGTCATGTTACCGACTTGCCCAAGGGGTCTGCCGGACTTGAGTCGCGTAGAGCGAAAAAAAAGGGGGTGGGGATGGCCTGCGGCGGCGGATTTGCCGCCCCATAGCCGAAGCTATGGGGCAAGAAGCCGCTGCTGCAGGACGCCGCACAGCCT
>NZ_JBYCKI010000273.1:0-3337 GCF_057473305.1 Thiomonas sp. TH-17 | reverse complement strand
GCCGCGGATCCGAGAACAAGCAGGCGTTCCTGATCGCGGTGCAGACCGATTCGGCGCTCGAGCACCCGACCTACGCGGTCATCGAACCGGTGCGCAGCTTTGACAACGACAGCATCAGGGACTGGCAGAAGCGCCATCTGGCGCCGGATGCCGAGGTCTACAGCGACGGCTTGTTCTGCTTCCGCCGCTTCGCTGATGCCGGGCACGCGCATACGGTACTGGAGACCGGCGGCGGCCGCGCCGCCTGCGAGGCGCAAGGCGCGCGCTGGGTCAACGTGCTGCTGAGCAACGTCAAACGCGCCATCAGCGGTAGCTACCACGCGATCCGGCAGGGCAAGTACGCGCGCCTCTACCTGGCGGAAGCCGCATACCGATTCAACCGCCGATTTGATCTGCGTGCGATGCTGCCGCGACTGGCGCGGGCGATGATGCTCTGCAAGCCTCATCCCGAGCCGGTTCTGCGCATGGCGAGCAATTTTCATGGCTGAGGATCAGGGCGAATCAGGTCAGCGATTGAGATTATGACTTAATCAAATTAAGCGCCATCCAGCTGTCTCATTCAGAATTGACTGCCGCTGGACCTTCTGGGAAGTAAGGGTGTGATCCTCAGTCAGTGCAAGTTGGTCGCCATTCGTGTTGGCGAACTTATCAAATCACGTTCGGTGAATCAGTCCGCGGCCACGGCATCCTTGTCCTGAGCAAAGATCGCGGTAGGCGCATGCTGCTGAGCGGAGATAACTGGCCAATAGAACGGTGCATCCCGCCATCCCTGCACCTCACATCCGTTCTGGCGGATGAGGATAAGCATGGGATTGTCGATGGCGAACTGCTTGCGGAGAGCACCTTCGGTCTTGGTGGTATCGGGCGCGTCGGCGTACTGCGCGTGCGAGCCCGCCGACACCGTGCGATTAAGGTTGCGATCTTGCCGAACAAGGCACCATACCCAGCCTTTAGCCTTGCAGTCGGCCGGGAGCCCTGCCAAGTAGCGCAGCGCTGCCTTGGCGGCTTCCCAATCGAAGCTAAAGCCTTCATCAATTTCCATCTGCAGGGTCGGCTCGATCTGAGTGAGTAGATTCACCGCCTGGATAATCGTGATCTGGAACGGCTTGTCGAAGTCGCCCGCTGGCGCAAGCTGACTGAGCGTCTGGTCCAACTTAGCTGTGACCGGCGCCAGATAGGACTTAGCGATTGTCTGGAAGCCGACCGGCAAGATGCGTTTCCACGGTTTCAGCGTGGTGCAGTTGGAAAGCCTGATCTTGTTAGGACTGCAAGGAATCACGCTACCGTTCACAGCCTTCTGGATGAAGACGATGGCTTGCTCCGGATCTTGCTCAATCGCTTTGCGCAGCGCTGTGTCGCTCTCATGCATGCGCTTGATCGCGTTATAGATCGCCTGTTCGGTATAGAAGCGGGTGACGGCCAGATCAGCCTTGGGGCGAAAGCCGTACATGCGCGAGTGTTGCAGGACGGTGTCTTGCTGAAAGACGTTAGGGCGGCGACCGTAGAAGAAGCCAATCATGTTGGCGATGGTGATGCCGCGGTCGAGGATCTGCCCGCCAATGAAGATATTCAGCGGCGTGCGTAACTTGAGCTGCCCTTGCTTGTCAAGCAGCTCATCGATCTGCTTTTCTGAGTTGACCTTGGTGACCATCAGCCAGTCTTGCTGAAGCGCTTTGATGAATTCGTCGGTCACTTCATGCAAAGGCGGCAGGAAGTCTCCCTGGGCCTCTATCGAAAGTGCCAGGTCCTCGTAAGACGTCTGGATGATCTGGCGCAAGAACGCCTCGTCGTCGGTGACAGCGCGCGCGAGCTCGTGCTTGATGGCGTCCACCACCGCTTCCTGCCAGCCATGAGCTTGTTTGCCGGCCTCCGTGTGCACGAGGAAGCTGAACTTCTTGGGAGTAATCCCGTCCCTTTGGTCCTGCAGGCGACGAATGCATCCACCCACGATGAAATTACAGATAGCGAGCCTAAGTACCGGGATACCGTTGCTCGTCAGCACGTCATTGAGCTTGACCTTCCGCCCATCCTTCTTCCGCAGCGACATGATTTCCTCAAGCGACACCGGATGGAACAGGAAGCGGGCTATCGAGTCCTCGTCTTCGCTGTCGTCAAAGTAGTAGTCACCACCGATGTAATCGGGATGCACGGGGACCAGTTCGGTAAACGCCGGCCGAACTGGCTTGAATGCATCGCCCTGGACGACGATGTTGGCCGGCTGGAGATAGAGCGAATATGGGGTGGCGGTCACTTGGAGGAAGGACGAGTGCGGAGCGTGATCACGCAGGGCTTCCAACTTCTGCATGGTGACATTGGCTTCGATCTCGCCTTCCTTCTTGTAGAAGCCCACGCTGGCGAAGTCGGCCTCGTCGTCGATGATGAGCACCCGCTTCTCAGCCTTGTGCGGATACTTCTTACTAAAGAAGTCGTTCAGGCGATCGAGGTTATCCGACTGTTTCTTCACCACCAGCACGATTTTCTTGCTGAGTTCGTAGCCAGTGAGCTGCGGCATCGACATGATATCGAAGACCTCAATCTCGCCCGCCTCTTCGTGCTTGTAGAACTCCGAACTGACGCGCTCAAAGGTCTGGCGAGCGAGCGCTTTCGTACCCTTCGTGAGAATGACAGCCACGTCGTAGCCATTGTCAAATGCTAGCCCCATCACCGCGAGAAAGATCTTGGTCTTGCCTGACTGGATCTTTCCAAGAAGCATCCCGGGGTGTTGCTCGGACGTTGTCGAATCAAGCAATCGAGTGACTACTGATTCAATGCAGCGCCGATCCATATCCGTATACCTGGACTCGTATCCAGCAAAATTCCGATAGAACGGTCCATCAAGATTCATCGCAACACTCACTCTTCACATTATGTGGCCTGCTGACGATCATAGCCCATCAGGCTTGAGCTTGATCAGCTGTTCTGCATCAGGGTCCCTGAAAATGAAATGAGCCTGTCAAAAATTTTGTGTGTGAGGCATACCATGACGAACCGGAGCATGTATGCCAAGCAAGACGAAGAAGGCGGCCAAGGCCGCAGCGGTGCTGCCGCGCATTCCCAAGGAACTGATTGACCAGTTTGTGACCGGCCCGATGAGCGCCGAGGCGGTCAACACGGCATCGATGGCGTTCAAGAAGGCGCTGATCGAGCGCGCACTGGGCGCGGAGCTCAGCCATCACTTGGGCTACGCGCCCGGGGTGGCAAAGCCGGAGCGCGCGCAGAACCATCGTAATGGTGCCAGTGTGTGTGCGCCGACGCCGATTTGAGCCATGCGCCGGGTTTGCGGTGAGCCGGTTGGAACGCGCAGAAATTCAAGCTTGGCGCCGTGCGCAACTCGTTT